>JBEKCQ010000013.1:0-34870 GCA_050014795.1 Terriglobia bacterium
TAAGCTTCGCGACAGCGGTTGGGGACCGTGGCCCAGTCCTGCTCGACGGCGAGCGCCAACTGCCGGGCACGGGCCGTGTCGCGAAAGGAATAGGCGGCGATCACCAGGGGCCTCGCCCGATCTGAGAACTGCCCCACGCGATACCGGCGGCCGCTTGCCCACTGGCGCCAGCGAATCCAGCGCGGCCGAGAACGCAGATACTCCTCGATAGAGGCTGGAGAAGGAAACTGAACATCGTCCATCAACTGCATTCTAACTCGTCTGGGAGTGCGGTGGCTTGCTGCTTCGGAGAGGTGGAGGTGTCAGCCGGCACGCACGGCTACCCCCAGGAATCCATGTGCTCTGCATCACCGTCTGAGAGCGGTCCCAAATTCGCGCGCGCCAACTGACCCTGCTACGCGAGATCGATGGGCTCCTCTTCACCAGCCAGCATGTCCGGCGAGATGCCCAATCCGCGCGCCAGGGTTAACCGGATGCGGCCGAGGTTCTTCCCCGCAGCGACCCCGCGTCCCGCCACGATAAAGGATGCTTCCAAACCCGCCCGCGTGGGCAGATGGCCATGGGTTCCGCGATCCTTGACACTGGCTCGAACCACCGGGCCGTCAAACCGGTCCGAGAAGTAGAACCCCGGAGCAGCCTCCAGCATCACCGCAGCGTCAGGATCGGCAGTCAGGGACTCAAGTCGTGCGCGGTCCACTATTTCTGCGATTGCGCCCGTTTCACCCAGCCGCGTGAGCGCCCGAGCCAGCGAGCGCTGCTCCTCGGCTGTGGGTTCCTCGAGCCAGTAAAGGGCAAACGAGCCGCCAGCGTGGATAGCCCCCAGTCGCCTGAGTTCGGGCTTGCCCTCGGCATTCGAATCGAACAATCCTTCCTTCACCAGAACAACCAGCGGCGCCACCTCTTTTTCAACCGCCACAAACCCGTGGTCTGACAGCACGACGAAAGTCACTCGGTCTCTTTCGGTCATAGCCTCGCGCAGGCGGCCAATCTCGACGTCGGCCTGTTCAACCGCCGCCAGCGCTTCGCGCGACACCGGCCCATGGCGGTGCGCCTGCTGGTCGTACCCTACGAAGTGCACCAACAGCAGATCAGGACGGTACTTATTCCACAGGTAGAGTGCTGCCTCACCGCGCAAGCGGTCGGGCGGGGCATGGGCGAAGAGAGGCTTGAGAGCCTTCATCAGTTCTTCAAACAGGCCCGGGGTTGAATGCCGGGCGACGGTCTGGAAATCTTGGTGGGGGTCAGGTGCGGCGGGATCCCAAATCTCAGGGATGTTGTAGTCAATGGCAGCGCCAACGCTCACCGGCCAGCTAATCGCTGCCGTTCTTAGTCCCTTTACCCGCGCCGCGTTCCATAGCGCGGGGACGTGAATGGCCTGGGCAAACCAGTGCCAAGGGCGTGCGGTTTCCGTCGGGTCAAGCGAGGCGAGGTGGCTGTAGATCCCGTGGACTCCGGG
Organism: Terriglobia bacterium; assembly: GCA_050014795.1. Lineage (GTDB taxonomy): Bacteria > Acidobacteriota > Terriglobia > UBA7540 > UBA7540 > JALHUF01. Next base: position 1,457 of record JBEKCQ010000013.1, read on the forward strand.
TGGCACGCCCGTCACCAACGTCGCGTGTGCCGGGTACGTGGTCGAGGGATATATGCTCTCGACGGCGTCTGCACTCGCGCCCGACTCCACCAAGCTGAGGATGTTCGGGATCTTGAGCGCGAAATCACGCGGCCGCCGGTAGAAGGTCGGATGCATGCCATCCACAGAAAGGACTACCAGCCGTGGTGAGGAACGGAGACTACTTTTCACGTAGGGCGGCCTTCCCATCCTGAGTCTGCTGCGAACCTTGCGCACACAGCCTTGCCCGCTCAGCCTCGGCGGGCGACGAAGATGAGCTCACCCGGATGCTCCATGACTGTTTCCCTTGCCAAGTCCCCCCTATTCGGCGCCTCTCGAGCAGAGGCTTTAGCGTTGCTCCGCAGACAACCACTTAACGTTGGAGCAACGCTGGGGAGTGAACGGACGAGATTCCAACCTGGGCAGCGCCGCGCGCTCCAAAGCCGTCATTCGGCGTCCTCCATCTTCCTGCCCCGCGGGTCACATCATCCTACTCGTTTCTGTAAACGTACACACCACCGAAGTGCACCTGGACAGTGATGTCCTGCTCCCCCTGGGGATTCCAGAAGGAGATCTTGCGGCCGAAGCCCGCGCTGCCTTCATCGTGCAGATTACTTTCGGCATAGCCCAGCCAAGTCCGGGCATTGAGCGAACGGAGGCGCCAGAGAGAGGGAACGGTGATTTCCACGTTCCCGTAATTGACGCGCACTTCCTGGCGCCCCGCAATCCCCCGGATGCGCAGGTCTCCGTCCACACACCTGACGGCGAGACTGGCCTCGACTGGCATGCGGATGCGGAAGTTAACGGAGAGTTTCGTCGCGCCGCGAAACAAGCGCCAGGGCCGCCGCGGGGGGAAGATCACCCGCAGGCGGACTTCTTCGTCGTTCTCCTTGAGTTCGATCTTGATCTGCTCGTAGAGCCGCTTGGCCTTTGCTTCCGACGTCGCCCGAACGACTTTCTCCGCCTCGATCTCCACACGCGCCTGGTCCCAGCCCTCGATGGTCAGGTCGCCCACGCGCGTATCCACGACGACGGTCCCACGCGGGAACATCTGCGCGGAATAGCGGGAAAGCTGGCTGAACTCGTCGGCGCGTGCCACCGACGGCAGCAGAAACGCAAGGAGAAAGGGCGAAGTGTAAAGGATGAAGGATGAAATACACCGCGCAATGCCGCCGTAGCCGCTTTCCTTCATACCTCATCCTTTAGGCTTCACGCTACGTCCAGGCCGAGCGACTGCTTTGCGAAACGGGTGTGCTGCAATCAACCCCTGCCCTTCCTTGACCACGAGGACGTGATCCACTGGGGCCTTCTCGAGAACATCCACCTGCCCGCTGGGCCAGCGTAGTTCCAGCCGATCGATTCTCACCCTCGCTCCCAACCCAAAATGCACGCGGAGATCGCTCGAAGAGAGATAGCTTCCACCACTCTTGACCTCGTCGTATTGCGTGCGACCGCCACAAGTAACTCGGATCTTTGTGCCGATACCGTCGCGGTTGCTTTGGGTTCCTATGGTTCTTACGAGAATCGAATGCTGCGGGTTCTTGCGGGTCCGACGGAGCAGATCCGGTGAGTCGTTCATGTTGCTTACCATGATTTCGAGATCACCGTCGTTATCGTAGTCGGCGGTGGCGAGGCCCCGGCTGACCTTCTTGATTGCCAGACCTGGCCCCGCGCGCAACCCGACCTCGTCGAACTTGCCATCGCCGCGATTGTGAAAAAGCAGGTTCCGCTCGGCGTAGGTGATTCCGGTCGGATATCGGTCCATCTGAGGGAACGTCTGGCCGTTGGCGAGGAAAATATCCTTCCAGCCGTCGTTGTCATAGTCCAAGAATTTCGCGCCGAAGGTCGTAAACAGCCAACCGACCTCACCGATCCCGGCGGAGTAGGTTAGGTCCGTAAATGTTCCATCGCCGTTGTTGTGGTAAAGGTTCTTGGTGTCGTCGGAAAAGTTGCCTTTCACGAGGTCAGGCCAGCCGTCGTTGTCGTAGTCACCGAAGTCCACGCCCATGCCCGCCTGTTCCTGGCCCTCGCTGCTGTAAGCGACACCCGTCTGGACGCCGACATCAGTGAACGTCCCGTCGCCGTTGTTGTGATAGAGCGAACTGGGTGTCGAATCGTTGGCGACATAGATGTCCAGGCGGCCGTCACCATCGTAGTCCCCCATCACCACGCCGAGGCCAGAATATCGCTCGGGATCGATGCCGGCCCGCTCGGTAACATCGGCGAATGTTCCGTCCCCGTTGTTGTGAAACAGGATATCCCGGCCTCCCGGCAGCCCCCGCGGGCCGCAAAACGTGGCGATACCTCGGTAGGTGCAATTGGGCGCGCTACCCGGCTCCCCCAGCCGCTCGATGTCAACATCCACGTAATTGGCCACGTAGAGGTCGAGGTGCCCGTCGTTGTCGTAATCGCCGAACGCGCAGCCCATGCCCCAGCCGTGGCCGCGCACGCCCGCCTGGTCCGTGACGTTGGTAAATGTCCCGTTCCCGTTGTTTCGGTACAGAACGTTCCCGCCGTAGTAGGTCACGTAGAGGTCGTCATACCCGTCATTATTGTAGTCGCCTACGCAGACGCCCATACCCCAACCCGTATGGTCGAGACCGGAGGCGGCAGAAACATCGGCAAACGTTCCATTGCCGTTGTTGCGGTAGAGGCGAGAGCGCGGACCGTCTCCACGCTTCCAGTGCTCGAACGTGGAACCGTTCACTAAGAACAGGTCCGGATAGCCGTCATTATTGTAGTCAATCCACGCAATGCCACCGCCGCCCTTGGCTTCGATGATGTAACGTTTCTCCGGGCCACCGCTGGTCAGGCTGAAACGGATGCCAGCCTGGGCGGAGACTTCAATGAATTGGTCGGACAGAGCGGAACCTTGCGGAGCGCTCAGACGCGGTGTGCCACGACGCTGCGGGCCTGCAGTCCCCCAGCTCAGCGCAAGTACGGCCAGCGCGCTCGAGACCGCGACGAGAACAAGTAACGTTCGGACGGCGAATCGCTTTGGTCGAATCGTGCACCTCACTTCCGAGTTGTAAAGGCGCAAGGCCCTGTACCCTTGCGGGGCCCAGCGATCGGAGACCACCGCCACAGCTAAGGCTGGCGGCCCGCGATCCCGGAGTGTTGGCGCGCGCTGCGTGAGTGAATCTCGGCCACAATCTTGTACTCGCGCGCCGCGTCTTCCTCTCTACCCATCTGCTGATAAGTTCTCGCCAGCGCGTAGTGGGCCTCGGCGTGGTCGGGTTTGAGTTCGAGAACCCTTTTCAGCACCGCCTCGGCTTCGTCCAGTTTCTTCCGCGCCACCAGAACGCGAGCCAACCCATAATGGGCCTGGAAGGCATCGGGCTTCAGAGAAATTCCCCGACGGAACAGACGCTCCGCAGAGTCGAGGTTTCCTTTGCCCAACTCGATGTTCCCGGCCAGCCAGTAAGGTTCGTAGAAATTGGGATTTAGTCTAATTTCCAGTTGGTATTCTCCCAGCGCTGCCGCGAGATTTCCCTGGCTCTGGTAGGCATAGCCCAGATGGTAGTGGACAAGAGGAAGCTGCGGCGCCAGTTGCAGAGCCTTCTGGAACTGCTCGATGGCCGGCACCGTCCGGTTCAGATTGTGGTAGGCGCGGCCCAGCAGGACATGCGCCTGCGCGTTCCCTGGCTCCAGGCGCAGAAACTTTTCGAGGGATTTGGCCGCTTCGGCATACTTGTTCTCACTCAGATCTACCAGCGCCAAGTTGAAGTAGTTTTGGGAAACATTCGGGTCAAGTTCGATGGCGCGCCGAAAAGCCGCGCGCGCTTCAGCGTTCAAGCCTTTCTTGAAGAGCGCAGCGCCCAACAGTTGGTGAAGTGGGGCTGACCGCGGAAACCGCGTAACCGCCGCCCGTGCCTGCGCGAGTGCGGCGTCAATCTGCCCAGCGCCAATCCTGGAACCGATTTGGTTCTCCAACACCTGTTCCGACTCTTGCGCGCGCAGGACAGCGTCCCACGGGCACAGTAGCACCAGGAAAAGCGTCGCCAGCAGAATTGCCTGAAAAGCGCGTGGCAGTCTCACAAAGTGATGTTAATCGCGCGAAAAGAGTCAAGTCAAACCCTTGTCGAGCAGGCGTCGCGCGTCCGCTCGCGCACGGCCGCACAAAGGCGGTCAGACAATCCGCAGTTTTTCCCCGACGGTCTTAAGGATTTCGAGGGCGCGCGAGAGTTCGTCCTCGGTGTGCGTGGCAGTAACGATGGTGCGGATGCGGGCCTTGCCGCGTGCGACAGTGGGGAAACCGATGCCCTGGGCGAAGACGCCGGCGGCAAACAACTCGCGGGAGAATTCGTGGGCCAGTGCCGCGTCGCCGACGATGACAGGGGTGATGGGCGTTTCACTCATACCGGTATTGAAGCCCAGCTTCTTCAGGCCCTCTTTGAAAAAGCGGGTGTTGGCCCAGAGTTTCTCGATTCGTTCCGGTTCCTCCTCCAGTACCTCAAAGGCCGCAATGCAGGTAGCCGCGACGGAAGGCGGGTGGGAGGTGGAGAAAAGGAACGGCCGGGCGCGGTGGTAGAGGAACTCGATGGTGTCGCGCGTCGCGCAGACGTAACCGCCCAGCGCCCCGATGGCTTTGGAGAGCGTCCCCACCTGGATGTCGACGCGTCCGTGGAGGTGGTAGTGGTCCACGGTCCCGCGACCGTTGCGACCGAGCACCCCGGAGGCGTGCGCGTCGTCAATCATCATGATGCAGCCGTACTTGGCCGCCAGCTCCACCAATTGCGGCAGCGGCGCGATATCACCTTCCATAGAGAACACGCCGTCGGTGATGAGCAGCTTGCGTCCGGGGCGGTTCTCAATCTCTTTCAGAACTTTTTCGCACGCCTCCATGTCCTTGTGGGGGAAGACCTTGATTTCGGCCCGCGAGAGCCGGCAGCCGTCGATGATGGAAGCATGATTGAGTTCGTCGGAAATGATGACGTCTTCTTTTCCCAGAATGGCCTGCACCGTCCCGGCGTTCGCGGTGAATCCGGATTGGAACACCACCGACGCTTCGACGTGCTTGAATTGCGCGATCTTCTCTTCCAGCGCCATATGCAGCGTCATGGTGCCAGCGATGGTGCGCACGGCGCCCGAGCCCACGCCGTATTTCTCGATGGCTTCCAGGGCCTTTTGCTTCAGCTTCGGGTGCGTGGTAAGCCCCAGGTAGTTGTTCGAGGAAAGATTGATGACCTCGCGGCCATCGAAACGTGCCACCGGACGCTGCTCGGTCTCCAGAATCCGCAGTTTCTGGTAGAGCTTCTGCTCGCGCAGCTTCTCGAGTTCGTCGCTGAGGTACTGCAACTGGGCTTTGGGCATGGAAACCCCTGGGAAGGAATCTGAAGTTGAAAGTCAAAAGTCGAAAATTGAGGAACGAGGATTCAAGCTAGAGAGCCGTAGCCCTGGCTTTCGACTTTCAACTTTTGACTTTCAACTTGCCCGATCAGCGGCTCACGCCCAGCGGGAGATACTGCCACTCGGTTTCCTGCTGGCACCCGGCGCAAGTCCGGCGTAGCCGCTCGAAGGCCCGCAGGCGTCTCAAATCCTCCGTATCCACCTCGATGGGGACACGCACCCGGCAGCGGAGGCACTGCACCATCGCAACGTATGAAACCTTTAGATGAGAGCTATGAATGTAGTTCGGCTGAGACACAGTGCTTTGGGCTTCGCTCTCCGTCGACCCGATGGATTCGTGAGTGTCCAACCCGGTTTTCCCTTTGGCCGTTCGTCCCCCTTCAGTTCCTAAGGTAGCCCGTTGGGATACATCAGCACTTTGGAGGCGTTACCAGAAAGCAGGAGTTCCATGCCGTGTTCAAAGTCCGCCATGGGTATGCGGTCCGTGATCAACGGCGCCAGATCGAGTGCACCGGATTTCAAAAGTGCCTGCATCTTGTACCACGTTTCAAAGACGCGACGACCATTAATGCCCTGGACGACAGCGCCCTTGAATATGACATCCGTCGCGAGGTCAAGCTCGAGGGGCTTGGCAGGAATCCCCAGCAACGAGATCCGCCCACCGCGGCGCAGCATCTGGAACGCCTGCCGGACGGCCTCCGGATGACCAGACATTTCCAGCACGACGTCCACTCCCACGCCGCGCGTTTCACCGAGCACGAAGGCGACGGCATCGGTCGCGGATGGATCGACGACCGCGGTGGCGCCCATCTTCTCCGCCAGCTTCCGCCGATAGGGATGGATCTCCGTGGCGAAGATGGGACCGGCTCCGCAGGCCTTAGCCACCGCCACCGAGAACAGGCCGATGGGCCCGCAGCCGGTGATGGCAACGCTCAGACCGGCCACGTCGCCCGCCAGCACGGTATGCACTGCGTTGCCGAGCGGATCGAGCACCGCCGCGTAGTCGGGGGGAATAGCCGGGTCGATCTTCCAGATGTTTGACTCAGGGATCTTCACATACTGGGCGAAACAACCGTCTGCATCGACCCCGATGATGCGCACTTTTTGACAAATGTGACTCTGCCCCGTCCGGCACTGATAGCATTGGCCACACGCCAGGTGCATTTCGGCCGACACGAAATCGCCTTCCCGTACGGTGCTGACTTCCGCCCCGATCCTCTCCACCAGACCGCAGAACTCGTGGCCAAAGACTAGCGGGGGACGGATCCGCCGCGCCGACCAGCGGTCCCATTGATAGATGTGCAGGTCAGTGCCGCAAATGGAGGCCACGCGTACCCGCACCAACACATCGTGCGGGCCGACCGGCGGCACTGCCACCTCCTGGAGTTGGGCTCCGGGTTTCGGTTCCGGCTTCACGATGGCTTGCATGAGTCCTGCGGGCATGGGCCTCAACGAAGTGCCAAGTCGCTCGTCCGAGCGATCCACCAATCCGTCGCCATCATACCACAACAGCATTCCTGGGGCGGGCACGTGCCGGCGGCGAGGGTTTTTTGTCGGGGGACTTATTGAAGCTTGCGTCGCAACTTTGCCAGCGCTTCCTTGGCCAGGGCATAGTCAGGGCTGAGCTTGAGAGCCTGCTCGAAGTGGTAGCGGGCCTTGCCGTACTGTTCCTTCGCCATGTGCACCCGCCCCAGGTTGTAGTGGGGGTAGTGGTAGGATTCGTAGCGGCGCGACTGGAGAGCTCGCAGGAGCCAGGATTCGGCCTCGTCGTATTCACCTTTTTCAATCAGGTACGCGCCGATGTCGTTATAGGGATTGCCGAACTCCGGGTCAAGCTGGATGGCCTTCTTGCACTCCGCGATGGCCTCGTCGAACTTCCCCTGGAAACGGTAGGTCCAACCCAAGAACGTGTAGGCTTCCGCCGTGGGATGGAGATCGAGCGAGCGCTTGTAGAGTTCGACGGCCATTTCGTAGTCGCCGCCTACCTGGTACTGATAGGCCTCCTTAAGCAATTCCCACGCGGATTGGAGTTCTTCGGCGCCCATGGCGATTATCCCCGGTCTTCCCTTGGTAGCACATGCTTCAGGGTATGTCAATCAAAGGGGGAGGCCGGGGCCTGAGGCCTGGCCTGGTGGACGCGCGGCCAGCGCCACGTGCTGCGGGGCGAAAGGTTGCGTGCTGTCGTTTCCTGCTGGTATGCTGCCCGCTTCGCGCCGACCTCGGGAGATGATGGGCGCGGATTATCCTGAGTTCGCCTGTACTTGGCCGATGCCTCAACAACGCTGGCTGCGCATCATTCCGGTCGCCTTCATCATGTACACGATTGCCTTCATCGACCGGACGAACATCTCGCTCGCCTTGCCGTCGATGAGCCGCGATCTCCACATGAATCCCACGCAGGCCGGCGACGCCGCGGGAATTTTCTTCTGGGGTTACTTGCTGCTGCAGATTCCTGGCGGGTACCTGGCGCACCGCTGGAGCGCCAAGCGCTTCGTGAGCATCGCGCTGGTAGCCTGGGGTGCCTGTGCTGTAGCGTGCGGCCTGGTTAACTCCGCGCGGGAATTCTGGGTCATGCGGTTTCTGCTGGGTATCGCGGAGGGTGGCGTCTGGCCGGCGACGCTGGTGCTGCTCTCCCATTGGTTCCCGCGTGGGGAACGGGCGCGAGCCAACGCCTTCTGGATGCTGTGTCTGCCCGTGGCCGTCGTCCTTTCCTCGCCACTCTCCGGTTGGATCCTCGGCCGCTGGAACTGGCGAGTGTTGCTGATTGCCGAGGGCGCCCTGCCCCTCGTCTGGCTGCTGATCTGGTTGTGGTTTATCAATGATCAACCGCACCAGGCCCGTTGGATCTCTGCGGAAGAGCGGAAATATCTCCAGACCTCCCTGCACCGAGAAGCCGCGGAGCTCGAGCCGGTGAAGCCTGAGCCCTACTTCCGGGCTTTCATGCGTCCCCAGGTGCTGGTGATGGTCTGCATCTATTTCCTGCTCAACTGCGGAAGCTACGGATATCTGTTCTGGCTGCCCAGCGCGCTGGAAAGCGCCAAGCAGCTGAGCAACTTGCTGGTCGGAGTCCTGTTTGCCATCCCGTACCTCGTGACGGGAATTGCGATGGTGCTGAACTCGCAGCACTCGGACAAAAGCCGCGAGCGGCGTGGCCATGTGGCGGCCGCGTTGGCCTGGGGCGGAGTGTTTTTGCTGGCGGCCGTCCTCGCGGGTGCTCGCGCGCCACTCCTGTCTTTCATCTTCATCTGTCTCGCAGGCGCGGGACCCTATGCGGCCCTCGGACCATTCTGGGCGATTCCTACGGAGACACTACCTCGAGCCGTGGCCGGGTCGGCGATGGGACTAGTGAACGCCATTGGGAATCTCGGCGGCTATTTCGGCCCCCTAGTGGTCGGCTATCTCAGCCAACGCACGGGGAACTTCCTTTCCGCGTTCGGTTTGCTCAGCTTGGGCTTGCTGGTGAGTTCCGTCCTGACTTTTCTGTTGCACCCGGCGCACGGGCCGACCCGGCGTGAAGACGCGCTGGGTGCGAAGTGACAGCAATCTCCGAAAGGGGTGTGCCGAGGGTTTGCCAATGGCCAAGAGAATCATTCGCGTCGTTGGTTTGATCCTGCTGGTCTTGAGCCTGGTCTCGATTCTGCTGGTCCTGCGCAAGCCCACCGTGGCTGGTGTCGAGACCAGCGCGGACGCTTCCAGATCCTTTGACGAGAAAATGGCCCGCCTGGTGCAAGCTCAGGAGCAGCGCCTGCCGGCCGAGATTCGCCTGACGGAGGCGGAGATCAACTCCAAGATTCAGGAGGGCCTCAGGGAAAATCCTCCCCCGGCCGGTGCCGTGACCCTGAAAGGAGCTACGGTTCGTCTGGAGGGCGAGAAACTGCTGACGATGCTCACGGTCAACGCGAAGGGCGTGGACCTTTACGTCACGGTGGGTGGAAGCCTGGGTTTCAGCAATCACACCGTGCGGCTCATTCCGTCGGAAGTGCGAGTGGGCAGCCTACCTGTGCCTGCCTCGTGGCTGGCGGGGAAGATCGATATGCACATGGAAGTCCCCGGAGCCGTCACCGGAATGCGCATCGAGAACAGCGAACTCGTGGTGCAGACGCAGTAGCGGCAGGTTGCTGCACCGTCGTGCCGCCCGCAGTCCACGATTTCTCTCTGCAATCTCGGACCACCCCCCAGCGGCAACGAGACGAAGCCCCGTTCACTAGATGAGTGCGATCGCACGAATCGGCGAGCCCGACCCGGCACGGATCTTCAGCGGCAGCGCCAGAAACAGAAAGAAATCCGGAAGCTGGTCGAGGTTCGTGAGATTCTCGATGATCAAGACCTGCTTTTCGAGAACCGCGGGGTGGATGGGGCTCTGCGCGAGTGCCGCCGGGGGATCGGGCGAAAGAGTATCAACCCCGATCGCGGCGACTGACTTCTCAAGTAGATACTGGGCTGCTTCCAAGCTGACGCCCGGCCAGTCCGCAAGATACCGCTGGTTGTCGGGACGCAGTCCCCAATAGGCAGACCAACCGAAGTTAAACAGCACAATATCGTCGGCTCGCAGCGCGCCGTGTTGCGTCTCCCATTCCGCGATGAAGCTCCTCGGGACATAGTCACCTTCCCGGAGGCTCCGGCAATCGAGACGAGCCCCCCGGCCAATCAGGCGCGTGGGCGGGATCTGGTCAATGGTGATGTGCGCGTCCGGCTGGGCGTCGCTGACGAAGTGCGCGGGCGCGTCCACGTGCGTGCCGTTATGCTCGTGCACTACCAGTTGATAGTGGAGGGCGCGGTCGCCATGCCAGTACGAGCCCCACAGGTTGTGAAAGAACTTGGCGTGCGTGGGATAGTGCGGCATGTGCTCTTCCAGCGTTTGGCTCAGGTCCACAAACCGGGCGCTACGCCATGCTTCACACCAGGTGGAAACGTCAACCATGGATTAACTCCGCAGAAAAGTGGGACGGACTGTGAGACAGGAAGTATATGGGACTACTCTGTGGCCGCGAAATATCCCGGCTTGGCGCGGACCTTGACGTCCTTGCGGCGGGCCACCACACGGATCGTCCGATAGGTGCCATCCGCTTTGTTGTTGGCGGGGGTATAGCCGAGGCTGTATTGCTCGTTGAGTTCGTGGCCGATGGACTCCAGCGAGTCGGCCAGTTGCACGAGTCGGGTGGCGGAATAGACCCCCGTTGCAGCTCCCAGGCCCTTGTTCTGCGAGGTATCGCCGATCTGGCCGTGGGAGAGGTAGCCGGTGCCCAAGTCGGCGCCAGGCGTCTCCTCCAGTGGGAAGAAGGCGGCCCCGCCGGTCTCCACGGAGATTATCGCCAGAATCTTGTCCGCCGGATTGGCATAGCCGTAGGCCGCGTTCCCGATGGTGTAGACCAGGGTCTCTGCTTTGCGTGCCATGGAGATGGCTTCGTCAAGGGAATGCTGGCTCTCGACGTCCCGCCCGTCGCTCACCACCACCAGCACCCGGCGCGTATTCGCCGGCGGGCCGGTATTCATCATCTTCTCTTTGCACGCAAAGTAAATCGCGTCGAAGAGAGCTTTTCCGCCGCCCGCTTTCAGGCCGCGGATTTTCTCGTTCAACATCTCGGGATCGTTGGTGAAGTCCTCGATGATGGAACTGGTGGCGTCATAGGTCTGCAGAAAGATCTGGTTCTTGCTGCTCCGCCCCTGGAGCATGTTGAAAACGAATTCGCTGGCCGCATCTTTCTCGAATTGCAGCGCCGGGCGCGCGCTGTTGCTGGTGTCCAGAATCAACCCAATCCGCAGGGGCTGGCGCATTTCGCGGCTGAAGTAGCGGATGGCCTGCGGGACCCCGTTCTCCAGGACCTGAAAGTCCTCCTTATTCAGATCGATGACCGGGCGCCCGCGCTTGTCCAGAACCGTGACGGGGACGTTCACCACCTCGACGCGCACGCCGATCTTCTCCGGGCTGGTAGGCGTCGTTCCCTGGTTGGACGCCGGGCCCGGCGGAGTCGGTGCGGTGGTGGCGGGCTGCGCCCCCTTGGGTGCGGCCTCCTGGGCAAAACCGGGCATCGCTGTCCACGCCAGCACCAACACCACGCCTGCGCTCGCCACGAAGGCGAGCAGGAGTTCACGATTCCAGGATCTCGGACTCAATCGCAGGTTCGGCACGCGCATGGCCTGTCTTCCTCAGCCAACCGGCTGCTCCTCCCACTCACATGCTATTCTACCTTAAACGCGACGCGGTGACGGGGTAAGCCGTTCGAGTCCGTCCAGGTAGGGTCGCAAGGCGTCGGGGATGATGACCGAGCCGTCGGCCTGCTGGTAGTTTTCAATCACGGCCAGCCAGGTCCGGCCGATGGCCAGGCCGCTGCCGTTCAGCGTGTGGAGGAATTCCGTCTTCCCCGCACCGCGCCGGAACCGGAGGTTGGCTCGGCGCGCCTGGAAGGATTCGAAGTTCGAGCAAGAGGAAATCTCCTTGTACTCACCGCTCGAGGGCAGCCAGACCTCCAGGTCATAGGTCTTGGCCGAGCTGAACCCCAAGTCGGCGGTGCACAGCACCACCACGCGGTACGGCAGGCCCAGGCGCTGCAAGATGACCTCGGCGTCGTGCGTGAGGGATTCGAGTTCGTCGTAGGACTTTTCCGGCAAGGCAAACTTCACCAGCTCCACCTTCTGGAACTGATGCTGCCGGATGATGCCGCGCGTATCCTTGCCGTAGGAACCGGCCTCGCTGCGGAAGCACGCCGTCCAGGCGCACAGCTTGATGGGGAGCTGGCCGGCGTCCAGCACCTCATCGCGATAGAGATTGGTGACGGGAACTTCGGCCGTGGGGATCAACCAGTAGTCCGTACCTTCAAGTTTGAAAAGATCTTCCGCAAACTTGGGAAGATTTCCGGTGCCGTAGAGGCTGGCCGAATTGACAATGAAGGGCGGCAGGACTTCGGTATAGCCATGCTCGCGCCCTTGGATGTCGAGCATGAAGTTGGCGAGCGCGCGCTCCAGCTTCGCGCCCAGGCCGGTGTAAACCGCAAAGCGCGCGCCGGCGATTTTCGCCGCGCGGTCGAAATCCAGGATGCCGAGCGCCGGACCCAAATCCCAGTGGGCTTTGGGCTCGAAATCGAACTGGCGCGGCTCGCCCCAGCGCCGGATTTCTTGGTTATCCGAAGGGCCGGTTCCCACCGGCACACTCGGGTGCGGGACGTTCGGGATATTCCGCAGGACTTCCCGCAACTGGTCGTCGTAATCCTTGGCTTTCGCGTCGAGTTCCTGAATCTCCGCACCCAGTTGCTTCATCTCGGCAATCAGCGCGGAAGCATCCTGCTTCTGTTTCTTCAGAGAAGCGATTTCGTCGGAGACCTTGTTGCGCCGCGCCTTGCGGCTCTCCGCCTCGACAAGGAACCGCCGGCGCTCCCGGTCAGTGTTCTCGAAGTTGTCCAGGAGGTCCGGCAAGCCGCGCTCGCGCATCTTCTGCTTTACCAGTTCCAGGTGGTCGCGGACAAAACCCAAGTCGAGCATGCATTCCCTCTCAGCAGCCGAAGCGCCAATCTAAACCAGGCATGGCAGGCTGTCAAATCGCGCCGCGCCTCCCAACCCTCCTGCCGGTCTGCTGCGCTTCCTGGCCGGGGCAGTCCTGGTTTTGACAACTTCTCGCCGGTTGCAGTACCGTTGAGACATTCCAGGGAGGTTCTCATGCGTTTCCTGTCGATTTGTTTGCTGGGCCTGCTGGTGCTTATTGGCGGCTGCAGCAAGACAGGAGGATTGCAGTCCAAAGCCGCGGTCCAAACGGCCATCGAAGCCCACCTTCAGCAGCGGCCGAACCTGATGCTGGCGAACATGACCCTGGAGCTTCAAGACGTCAAGTTCACCGGCGACACGGCCCAAGCCGACGTCCAGTTCCGCAGCAAGCAGTCGCCGAACTTGGTCGTCGGCGTGCGCTACATGCTGCGGCGGGCGGGCGCCCGCTGGCAGGTGGAATCGAGCGCTCCCTTGGGCGGCATGGGTACACCTCCCCACGGCGCTGCCCCCGCTCCTGCTCCGGGTCCCGCCGAGACTCCGCTGAAATCAAGCCACTGAAGAGCAGTGGCCAGTTGCCAGTAGCCAGTGGCCAGAGTCGAGCGGTCGAGGCAGACTCCCCCGCCCTCGCAGAGGACCACCGTGCAGCCGCTCAAACCACGAAAGTCGCTGGCATGGCCGATGCGGATTCCTGGCAGGGTTCTCCGCTGTCGTTTCTCGCTTCCTGCTGGCATGTGTTTCCTTTCGCCGGTGGTCGCCGCGCGCGGCAAACAAAAAGGCCGCCCCGGCAAGCCGGGGCGGCCGGATTCGCAGCGCCTCGCCGCGCTATAGGTACTTGAGTGCCGTCTTGATGTCGTCCTGGAGCTTCTTGACTTTCTTCTCTTTGTCCTTGTTGGGGCTATCCTTGAGCAGGGCCAGAGTGGCCTTCGCCGTCCCGTCGGCTTCAGCGCAAAGCAGCCGCAACTTCTGCGAATCGCGGATGTATTTGCGGTTGAAAAGGCTTGCTCCTTCCAGCAGTTGCTTGCCCAGGTAAAGCCCAAAATCCACGCCGTCGATTTTGACGGGACCCGCCCCGAGGGCGTTGCGCGCCTTCGCGCGGTCCCCGCCGAGGACTTCGGCCAGCGCGTCATCGATCCCCTTGAACTGGGCGTCGCGGGCTACCGCTTCCTGTTCATCCGGCTCGATCCAACCTCCCTCCATCACCTTGCCCAAAGGGGTGAGAACCTGAGGGCCCTCGACGGTGGGATAGGGTGCCTCCAGGGTTACCTCTTTGGGGAGAGCTTTGAATTCCATAAGCTGGTGATTGACTTCGCCCAGCCCCAGCGCGAGCCCAGAGCCAAACTGAAGGTAGTCGTGACGTAGCCGTTCGTAATCCGCCTTGAAGCGGGGGTTCTTGGTATTGTCCGCGCCCTTGCCGTAAGCGTCCGCCAGCTCTTTGTAAGCCTTGATTTGGCCACTGTACAGGACGATGCGCAAGACACGCGCCCGCTCCGTAAAGGCGTTGGGTGGAGAACCCTTGGCGGAGTCGTCCGTGAATTCCAAGACGCGCTCGAACTTGCCCTTCTTGAACATGTCCTTGGCGGCGTCATAGTCGTAAGCCACACCCGTGGGCCGGGGGACAGGGGCTGAACAAGCTCCGACGAGCAACAACGCGAGGAGCACAGGAATGAGCGTACGGCAAGTTCGAAGGAATGAGTAAGAAGGTGAAGTCATGATGATTCCTCCCGCGAGGTGTCGTCGCGACGAATGGAGTGAGTGCGTCCTGCCGCTGGAAACGTAGGGACTACTCGTGCTCGCCGCGGCGTGGTCTGCCCGCCCCTCCCCAGACTGGGGATGAATCAGGAGAGTCGAGCCGAACCGGCTTTCATGGCGGTGCTCAATATATGCCAAGCACGCGCCGATTTCAATGTGGGCAACACTTCCACTGGCCAATTTGACCGAGCCGAGAAAGACTCCAGGATGGGAGTTTCACCGGCCTCGCTCATCTTTTGAAGGCCTGGCTGCTCACCCTTCAGCGGCGATTGATCCGTGATGAGCGGACTCCCCTCCGCTGTCGCGCGCGCTGCCTTTTGTACCCCGGCGTTATGGATCGAGGCCTTCTCAATCTTCAATCGACAATCGTCAATCTTCAATTTTCAATTCACCTCGCCATCCAACCACCATCCACCACCAGCACGTGCCCGTGAACATAGTCCGAGGCGCGCGAGGCCAGAAAAACCACGGCTCCTTTCAGGTCGCCAGGACTCCCCCAGCGCCCGGCGGGAATGCGGTCGTCAAGCTGGCGCCGGCGAACGGGATCTTCGTACAGCGGCCGGGTCAGTTCCGTCAGAACATAGCCGGGCGCAATGGCGTTGACATTGACGTTGAAGCGCGCCCACTCGTTGGCCAGGGCTTTGGTGACCTGCGCCACACCGCCTTTGCTCGCCGCATAGGCGGGCACCGTAATCCCACCGGAAAAACTCAAGAGCGAGGCAATGTTGATGATCTTCCCGCGCTTCTGCTCAATCATGACTCGTCCCACACGCTGGCACAGGCGGAACAGCGTGGTCAGATTCAAGTCAATCACCTGGTCCCAATCCGCCTCGGGATAATCGACCGACGGAGCCCGCGTGGTGGTGCCGGCGATGTTGGCGAGAATGTCGATGCGACCCCACTCGGCGAGGACCTCATCCACCACCCGATTGCGGAAGCCGGCATCCGTGAGATCGCCGCGAAAGCCGAGCGCCTGCCGGCCCAGCGCGTCGATCGCCGCGCGGGTTTCCGCGGGATCGTGCGCGTGGCCCAACACCGCCACGTCCGCGCCGGCCTCCGCCAGCGCCATGGCCGCCGCCTGCCCAATCCCCGTGGCGCCTCCCGTCACCAGCGCCTTCGAACCATCCAGCTTGAATGCGTCCAGCACAGCATCACCATCCATCGGTGGATTCGACTTGCGGGCCGATACTCTGTTCGCCGACTCCCTTCCGGAGGGCTGGCATTGGATCGCCCCGCCTACACATGGTCATTTTGGCTTGTGTTAGTAAGCTACTGAAATAACATGGCTTACTAGCTTTGGTCCTAAAAACAACCATTGCTGATTCTAAATGACTTACCATCTTTGCCTTGCCATGACCAAATACCCAAAGCTAGTATGTTATTGATTCGTAATAACATACTAGCTTTGCCTAATTTTTCAACACAGCCTTTGTTTTCAATAATATACTCGCTTTGCTTAGCTATGGGAAATTGTAACTCGCTGAAATAACATTACATACTGGCTTTGCTTTTTTGACTATAATAGGGCTCTCCACCTGAACTCTGGGATTCCCTAAAGTGACAGACTGTCGCCCAGCATCGTGCAACGTGATTTGCTCCCCCAGTTGCCTGGTCCATGGCCGGAAAATCCAACCATTGTAGACTATCACAGTTGACCCACAATGTCAAGCCTTTTTGCGCGCGCCCGGGCGGGAGGGAACGTAGGGGTCGCCATGGTGAATCCGCCCTTTGAATTCATCCGGCGTCATCCAGCGGAAGAGCCGCGAGTGGTACGGGCGGTTGGGCGTGGGGTCGAGGCCAGAGGCGAACTCGAGGAATCGCACACATCGCAAAAGGCGCGATGTATGCGCCACCCGCGGTTGCTGTACCGGAAGGTCGAGGTGATGGTCGCGCCACGCACGCAGAGCTAACGCTCTGCGCCAGCCCGCCCGCAGGCCGCCAGCCTGCGTCAGTGAACCACCTCGGTCGGTTTGGAGGCCTGCGGCGGTGCGGAGTCGCGTGCATCAACTGCGTACTGCCGCACCGGAACATTCCTAAACATCTCGGGCGTGGGGAAACCTGGCTGGGTGGCGACAATCGCGGCATCTTCCGGGATGCCGTCGTTCAAATGCCAGTTGTAACTACAGATCTCTGACATGCCCGACTGCGAGCGGGCATACACACTAAGGAACCAGACGCCTTCGATCGCGCCGAAATCCTCCTTCTCAGGCAGGATTCTGCCGGCCAATTTCTCTCTGACATCTGCCAGCGTGTCTTTCCCCAGGAGAACACCGTCCGGAGTCAACAGGGGTTTGCCCCCCGGCAGCCACCCTACGAAGTAGGACGTGATTCGTCCGGAGGCATCAGTCTTGGCAGTCACACTTCCTCCTTCGATGCGCCAACCCCAGTGCCTATCTTCCTCCTTGGATGGTGCGCCCAGCATTTTCTGAACTTCTTCGAGCGCCTCGCCCAGAGTAATCTTCGGGATCGGTTGATAGGAAGGAGTGGACGGCACTACTGCCTTCGAGTTGGTATCTGGTACTGGAGTCTTTGCACCCCCGGCCGACTTGTTCTCAACACGCTTTGGGTTCTCAGGTGAAGTTCTCGTACAAGTCGAGAGCCACACAAGTGCAACGGGTACGGTGATGATCACTCCCCACCGGACTCTGTTCATAAGCACCTCCCCGTCAGCTGGTAGCCACCGCGAGCGTGTTCCTCGCCGTGGGGTTTGCCCAATTCGCGGGTGGCGCATACATGCCGTTTTCTGGCATGTGTGCGGCTTCCGGTTGCAGAATGCTCGCGTGCATCGGCAGCGCCACTAGGTTTCCACCACCTGCATTGTGTTACCGCCAGCACCTACCGCCGCGCGCGGCTTTTCGCCCTGAGTGCACACATCGCACCGAACGCGATGTATGCGCCACCCGTGTGGTTACCCGCTCAATGCCCGATACCGTGCTCGTGCAGCCGGCGATGCAAGTGCTCACGCGCGTCGGTGAGCGTCTTCCGCACGCGCTCGAACCGCTCCGGATCGGGCCGGGTGGCGAAGTTCTCCACCCAGGTCTGGGCGCCCTCGATGAGCGTCAGCATGTAAGCAACTGCGGGCGCGGAGAACAACTCCTCGCCCGGTACGCGCACATAGACCGGCGAAGTGTGCGCCTGGATTCCGAGCCCCCACGCGGTCGTCGGCCCCAGTCGCGAGACGCAGCGCGCGGCCAGCCACGCCGGCCCCGCAACCTGCACTTTGTCTCTCAAGGTCAGTTCGCGCGTACCCGCTGATTCTTCCTTGACCGACACGACGCGCCCGTTCAGCACGACTTCGACGCGATGGAAGGGAAGGCCGCTTCGGGCTTCGACCTGCACCTCGACCGTACCTCCGCCGGCGCCCAACACAATCTCACCGCCCGGCGCGTGGCCGTCAGCGCTGAAGAGCAGCAGCGGGCCAGTGGTCATGAAGGTGTTCCCCGTGCGGACGGCCTGGGCCCAGTTGTCGAAATTGAACTCTTCCTTGCCGAGGTGGGCGTAGGTACGGTTCGCGCCGACGGGCATGTAGGCACCCATCTTGTCCGTGCCGCCAACCGCAGGCACGCGGTAGCCGCAGTTCAAGTAGCGATACCAGTCGAGGAAGCGCAACGTGTTGAAGTGCTCGCCGTAGGGAAAGAGTTCCACGGCGTCAATCTTGTTCAGGACGATGTCGGCGGCCAGCTCCGCCGTGGGATATGGGAAGTGAACTGCCACCACCAAGCCGCCGCGCTTTCGCTGCGCGTCGGACCAATCAGCCAAGCTGTTCCAGACCGGATCGCCCAGGTAGCTCTCGCTCACCCCACTCGCGGACATCGGAAAAGCCGGAGCGCCGTGCCCGCCCACTAGCCCCAGGTGCCCGAGGATGTGCTGGCGGTTCTCGGTGTTCACCTGCACCATCGTCTCGCCATCCTTGGAAATCAGCGGCCCGTAGGAGAGGTCGCCAACGTTGGTGAACAGGTCTGCCCATTGGGCGGCGAGCAGGCTGACCAGGTTCAGACCCTCCGCCTGGCCTTCCAGCACCGCCGTCGAGGGCGAGAGGAAGTGTACGTGCGTATCCGCAGTCACCCACCCCTGGGACCGAAGGTCTGCGTGCCGCTTGATCTCCAGTTTCAAGTCGCGCTGGCCGGGCCGAACTTCGAGTTCAAGGCGAACCGGATCGTATTCAAAGCCCTTGGTGATTTCCACGAACACGTCACCGACGGGAAGTTCCACTTGAAATGTGCCGTCGATGTAAGCAAAGGACGTATCCATCAACTTGACATCGGCGCCGTAATCCTGGAACCAGCCGTCGTTGATCTCTGTCCGGTGACCATAAGGCGGAATGTAGCGGCCTTCCTTCGAGCGAAACGCCAGGCGGACCGGCGTGGGACGGCCGGTGCCTGAGTCCACCACTTGCCCGTGTACCCAGACCTTTTCTGACTCCAGAATCTCGACGCGTGCCCCCGCGGGCTGCGCCTCCAATTCCTTGCCAGGTGCAGCTTGGCCAAGCTCGAATGCGTACTGCGTGCCCGTCTTGGTGTCTTGAAGCGTGAGCGTGGCGTCCGGGCTGGCGGTGATTTCGGCATACAGGTGGCGCGCGCCTTGCGCAGGCTTGTTTCGCTCGCCCAGACCCTTGGCGACCGCGCTCAGCCAAGCTGCGGAATCGAAGTCCGTCAGAACGTATGTCCGCGCTACTACACCCAGATCCACTTCAACCTTCCACCGATCTTTCTCTTCGGCGGTGTGCTCCGGCAAAGTAAACCGATAGAGGTTCAGGCGTTCATAACGCAAGGGATTCTCGTGGCCGTGATAGAGCGTGAGCCCGCAGACCGCCAGGAGGTCGTCACTGGCCGCGCGCAGCCGCAGGGCCTTGATGGTCCGGTCGGGCTGCGGGTTCGCGAGCGCACACACCCAGAGCGTCCCGAGCGGGCCTCCGGCGTAACCGTTGTCCCAGACGACGGTCTGCAGCTCCCCCCAACCCGTGCCGTCCGTTAGCGCGTCGGTCAGTTTCCGAGGCGCATCCCGCCGGTGTGGAAGGCTGGCAAAAGTCAAATGCCCCCAGGGATACGAAGGCGCGCTCACTTCGAAGCGGCGCCGGATGGGGAAAACATGCTCCGTACCGTCGGCGTAGAGGAGAACCACTTCGCCCAGACGCTGGCCCACTTTCTCGGCGACATCCTCATTCGGGGGTGGCGTCTCGTTCTCGTCCCAATCGCAAAAAGAGGCGAGGCAGACAAAGGACGCCTTGCGCTCGAGCGGCACTTCCAGAGTGCGCGTTGACCAGGGCTTGGCGAGCGCGCTCAGCACCGCCCAGGATTTCTTCTCCACTCCCCCCGGCCCCAGCCAGAAAGGGATTCCCTGGAAGACTTGCTTCCCCGCGGGCGTGCGGATCAGGCTGTCACTTGCGGAATCTCCACCCAGTTCCTTGGCGCGCGGGCGTGAGCCAAATCCTCTCGCGGAACAATTGAAGAGCGCAGTCAGATCGATGGGCGTGAATTTCTCCGCGTCGAACGGGGCACTCGAGCCCCCTCCCTGGCCTGCCCAGGCGCTCGTCCCTTCCAGCATCAGCTTCAGCGTGGGTGCTCCTGCCCCCACGGTTCCAAGGAATTGCCTCCGCGACCAGTCCTTGCCGTTGAACGTTTCATTGGCCATTGCCTGCCCTCCTGACTTTGCTGTGTACCTTCTTGTTGTTCGTCTGCACTTGTCTTCTTCCTTCTGACTTCTGACTCCTGACTCCTGTCTTCTGCTTTTTCCTCACCGCGCCTTGATTTCGGTCCAATACCGGTCATAGAGCGCGACGACGGGCCCGATATCGCGCATGAATTCGCAACGCGTGAGCGATGCGGGAGGCGGGAAAATCGCGGGCTCCGCGAGGATCCACGGCTCCACCCGGCTCGCCGCCCAGCGGTTCGGCGAGTTGAACCCGGAATCGTTGATGAACGCGCCCGCCACCTCCGGGCGGTGCGCATAGTTGATGAACTCGTGCGCCAAATCCTGGTGCGGCGCATGGCGAGGGATACAGGCGGAATCCACCGAGATGGTGCAGCCCTCTTTCGGGATGACGTAGCGAATGCGCGGTTCGTCGCGCATCGCGAAGGTCAGGTTGCCGTTGTAGGCTTGGGCGATCCAGGCGTCGGCCGCCATCAGATCCTGTTCGAAGTTCGAGCTGTTATAACCTTTCACCAGCGGCTTCTGGGCCAGCAGGAGATCACGCGCCTGGCGGATTTCCTCCGGGTTGGTGGAATTCAGCGAATACCCGAGCTTCTTCAAGGCCATACCGAAAACCTCGCGCATGTCGTCGAGCAGAAGAATGTGTCCTCGAAAACGCGGGTCGAACATCACCGCCCAGCTATCCACATTCTCCTGCACCAAGTCGGCGCGATACGCCAGGCCCGTCGTACCCCAAGCATAGGGGACAGAGTAATCATTGCGCGGATCACAGGAAAGCCCCAGGAAGCGCGGATCCACGTTCGCCCAGGCGGTGGGCAGCCGCGACTTGTCCAGCCTGGCGAGCAGGCCCTGCTGGATAAGGATTTCCACCATGTAGTCGGTGGGCATGACCAGGTCGTACTCGACGTTACCCGCCTGGAGTTTGGCCAGCAAAGCTTCGTTCGAGTCATAGAGATCGTAGTTGACCTTGCAGTGGAACTCACGTTCAAAGCCGCGCACCACGCGCGGCGAGAGGTAGGTTGTCCAAGTGTAGATATTCAACTGCGGAATGTTCCGCTCGGCAGGCCACGTCCGCGCCAGGAGCGGCACCGCCATAAAGAGGAACACCCCGGCCACGCTCGCGAGTGCCGTGCGCATCTTCAGCGCGCCTCGTTCCAGCCGCTGGGCGATGTAAACGAGGGGCACGGTGGCCAGCAGGATCGCCGTGGAAATAGCATTGATCTCCGGCGTGATGCCGCGCTTGAGCAGGGAATAGATCTGGAGTGGCAAGGTGGTGGAACCCACACCGGAGACGAACGAGGTGATGAGGTAATCGTCGAAAGAGGTCGTAAAGACCAGCAGCGCGGCAGAAAGGATTCCCGGGGCGGCCAGCGGAAGCGTGACCCGGAGGAAGGTGGTCCACTCGTTCGCGCCCAGGTCGAGGGCCGCTTCCTGAAGCGAGCGGTCCATGCCGGCCAGCCGCGCTCCCACCACAATGATGACGTAAGAGACGCAGAAGGTGACATGGGCAATGATGATGGTCCACAGGCTCAGGTTGAGGCGCAGCAGGCTGAAGAAAATCACCATCGCCACGGCGATCACGATTTCCGGGATGAGCAGAGGCAGGTAAACCAATCCGTCCAGCAGCGTCCGGCCGCGCAATTGGGCACGGGCCGAGACCAGCGCGGCCGCCGTGCCCACACCCACGCATATCAACGTCACAGCCGCGGCGACCAGAAGGCTGTTCAGCAGGCTCTGGAAAATCTGCTCGTTCCGCCACAGGGCCGCGTACCATTCCGTCGTAAATCCCAGCCAGCGCGCCGAGAGACGAGAGCGGTTGAACGAGAAGACCACCAGGACGAGGATGGGCGCGTAGAGGAAGAGATAGACGAGCGACGTCGTTGCCCCCAGCCCCCAGTGTCTCCGCCCGGCTTGTGCCATCAGAGCATCTCCCGCGTGACTCGCTGGGCGCTGCGCAAGGTCCCCAACAACACCGCGAGAACTGCAAACGTCAGCAAGAAGGCGACCGCCGAACCGAAAGGTTGATCGCGCACCAGCGCGAACTGGTTCTGAATTAGATTGCCGGCCATCATGGTCCGTGCGCCGCCCAACAAGTCTGGGGTGACGAAGGCGCCGATGGAGGGAATGAAAACCAGGACCGCTCCCGCCACCAGTCCGGGCCGAGAGAGCGGCAGAGTCACCTTGAGAAAAGTCGCCACCCGGCTCGCCCCCAGGTCCTGAGCGGCTTCGAGCAGGGTCGGATCCATTTTCTGCAGAACCGCGTAAAGCGGCAGGATCATGAAAGGCAGCTCGCCGTAAACTAAGCCGATGAATACGGCCAACGGTGTGTAGAGCAGGCGCAGTGGTTCGTGAGTCAGGTGCAGGCTCTGGAGCAAGTTGTTGACCACGCCTTCCGTGCGGAGGATCACCATCCACGCGTAGGTACGGATGAGGAAGCTGGTCCAAAAAGGAATCACTACGAGCAGCAGGAGCGCCGACTTCCAGCGCGCCGAAACGCGGAGCGCAATCGCGTACGCCACCGGATACCCAAGTACGGCACAAAGGACAGTGGTGAGCAGCGCCATCCAAACCGATCGCCAGTAGATCTCGAGGTAGATGGGCTGGAAGGCCCGCCCATAGTTGCGGAGCCCCAGAATCCAAGCGATGGTGCCGTAGGGCGAGCGCTCGGCAAAGCTGACGGCCAGCAGGTAAAAGAGAGGTACGAGGAAGAACCCGATCAACCAGACCAGACTCCCGGCCAGGAGCATGGTGGTGCGGAGCTTCGGCCGCCGGTGGAAGAATTGTAGGACTTGCTCCATCCGGGTGCTTGACCCCGAGCAAGATGCGGCGAACCAGACGAGAAACCTGAGAGAGCTGTGCCGCTTTTTCGCGCCGAGAATAGCGAAGGCTCTGGAGGATGTCAAACGTCCCAAGAGGCGGACTAGCTGGGTCGGGTGTATCCTAATACCGATGAATCGCATGACCAGGGCGGCTGCAACGCGCTGGGGCTGGTGTGTGGCGGCGCTCATTGCTCTTCTGCTGGCGGGCTCGCTTCTCGCCGTACAGAACGAGGGCCCGCGGCCTGACGGGCTTTTCCAGCAAGGGAATGAATTCTCGCGTCGGGAAATGTGGCAGGAAGCCATCGGCGCCTACCGCAAGGCCCTGGAGCTCAGGCCTGTCTATCCCGAGGCGCACTACAATCTGGCCAACGCGTGCGCCGCCGCGCACCGGCTGGACGAAGCCATTCGAGAATACCGGGAGGTGTTGCGGCAGAAACCGGACTTCCCCGGCGTGCACCTGAACCTGGGCGCCATTTACGAATCGCAGGGGAGGCTCGCGGAAGCCATCGAGGAGTATCGCGCCGAACTCCGCCTCCACCCTTCCAGCGTCGACGCTCACGCCAATCTGGGCAACGCCCTTACGGCCACGCACGAGTTTGCCGAGGCCGCGCGGGAATACCGCCAGGCCCTCGAACTTAAACCTCGTGACGCGGAAGTCCAGTTGGCGCTCGCCGCGTCGCTGTTGCAGGCCGGAGACGCCACGAGCGCCGTCGCGGAGTATCGCAAGGCGGTAGCGCTCGAGCCGGAAAATCCCCACGCCCACACGGGCCTGGCGAGCGCGTTCACGCAGGCCGGAAAAATCAATGAGGGTGTCGAGGAGTTCCGCGCCGCGGTCCGCCTGCGCCCCAACGATCCCGAGTTGCACCTCAACCTCGCCAATGCCCTGCGTGCCATGGAGGACTTGATTCACGCCATCCACGAATACCGGCGCGCTGTGGAGCTCCGTCCTGACCAGATCGATTACCGATTCCAATTGGGTCTGGCGCTGCGACAAGCGGGCGATTATGGCGGCGCTATCCAGGAGTTACGCCGTGTGATCCGGCAACGCCCGGACTACGCCGCGGCCCATGCCGAGCTGGCAGCGGCCTACCTTTCCACCGCCAACCATCCCGCGGCGAGCGCTGAGTTTCGCGAGGCGCTGCGGTTGAAACCCGATGATCCCGAACTCCACGAATCTCTGGGGCTGGTGTTGAGAAAAACTGGAGACCTACTGGGAGCGCTTCCTGAGTTGAGAAAGGCTGTCGAGCTCTCTCCCGACACGGCCGATTTCCATCGCAACCTCGCCGAGGCGTATCAGGCTTCGGGCGATGTGCCGGGCTTCATCCAGGAATATCGCGAGGAAGTGCGCCTGCGCCCCGAGGATGCCGACGCGCACCTGCACTTGGCTAATGCCTACCAGGCCGGCGGAGATCTGGAGAAGGCGGTGGGGGAATATCGCGTGGCGACGCGCCTGCGGCCGCAAAGTCCTGAATTGCACTACCACCTGGCACAGGCTTTGAAGGCTTCGGGGAACGTCCGCGAGGCTCAGGCTGAGTTGGAGCGCGCCGTCCAGTTGCGGCCGGACTATCCGGAGGCACTCATAGCGCTGGGAGAAGTCCTGGCGGAACAGAAGAACTCTGCGCTGGCTGTCCCCACCTATCGCGACGCTCTGCGCCTGCGGCCTGACGATGCGGTATTGCGTATCCGCCTCGCCGCGGCTTTGCGCGAAAACGGCGACCTCGATGGTGCCCTGACGGAATGCCGCGAGGCCGTCCGGTTGGCGCCCGACAACCCCGACTTCCAGCGCGAACTCGGCAACACGCTCTACAAACGCGGCGACTTCAAGGGTGCCGCAGAAGCCTACCAAGCCAGCCTCGCGCGCCGCGCCGATGACGCCCAAACGCAGGCCAATCTGGGACTCACGCTCATGCAATCCGGGGATTGGCAGGGCGCCGCAGCAGCGTTTCGAGAAGCCGTCAAGAAACGGCCCGAGTGGCCCGAAGCTCACGCTAATCTGGCGGGCGTCTTGAACCAATTGGGTGATTCGGAAGGCGCGGCTGCGGAGGCACAGTCAGCGCTGCGCTTAACGCCGAACTTGGCGGAAGCCCACTTCCATCTGGGCGTCGCGCGACTTCGTCAGGGCAAGGCCGAGGAAGCAGTGGAGGAGTTCCGTGAGGCGTTGCGCGCCAGAACCGATTTCGCCGAAGCCCGGCTGAGCCTGGCCAACGCTCTCCGGCAGAAAGGGGACCTCGACGAGGCCATCGCTAACTACAGGGACTACCTGAGGGCGCGTCCCCAAGAGGCGGGCGCGCACCTGGGCTTGGCCAATGCGCTTAAGGGCAAGAACGACCTCGCGGGCGCCATCCCGGAATACGAGGAGGTCATCCGCTTGCGGCCAGAGATGGCAGCCGCCCACTACAACCTGGCAGTCACGCTCGAACAGTCAGGGCAGAGGGACCGCGCGCGCCAGGAATACCAGACCTACCTTCAGCTTTCTCCCAATGCCTCTGACGCCGAAGAGGTTCGCACGCACCTCAAGAAGCTCGGTTCTCCCGCGCATTGAAACTGCATTCCCGACCCAGTTAGAGCAACTCCTACTTCCCTCCCTCAGCGGGCTTTCCCGCAGTCCAGCGGATGGCGTTCCTTACCAATATCTGGTAGGCGGGATGGAGGTGCGCGATCTGGTCGTGGCCAAGCTGGATGTAAACCACGCGCGATTTCTCGTAGGGACTAATCCAGGCCACAGGCCCATCGCTGGTGGGATTGTCGGTCCTCAGCAGTACTGTCACCTTGGGCGAAATCCACATCCCCTTGTAGGTCTCGTCCCAAAGATGCATGCGTCCGATACCCGCGAGGATGGGATGCTTCCCCACCGGCTCGACGAACAACTCTTGATCGTGCAGGTAGGTTGAAGCCGGTTTGTCGCCCTCAGGCTTGACCAGATACTTGCCGCCAACCACTTCTCGCGACCACCAATCCCAGGCTGGATAGTCGGCGATGGCATGGTGCAGAACGACCATGCCTTTGCCGCTTTCCAGGAAATGCACCAGGTTCTTCTTTTCTGCCTCGCCGATCTCTGTGGGCATGTCGTACAGAACCAGCACGTCATACTTGTTGCGGAAATCAGATGCGAAAGCTTCGTGGTTGGAGGTAGCGTGTTGCCACTGGAAGTCCTCCACCCCTTCGAAGAGCGCATAGAAGGAGGTGGAATAGTCGTGCCCGCCAGTCACGACGAGCAGGCGCAAAGCCCCCGCCGTCGCGGGCCGCGACGCGATATCAGGCGGCAGCGTGACCCTCCCCGCAGCCGCCCACTCCGTGCCGCGCACGAATGTATCCTTGAACCCGCTTTCCTGCATCGCAGCCAAGTCGTGACCCAAAGCCGTGTAGAACACTCGACCGTTCCCGTAGTTGACCGTCCAGAGAATGGGTTCATCCTTGCCCGTTCCGCCATTCTTGGGATCGTCAAAAGCCGTGGCGAGGACGTGCGCCTCCGGCTGCATCCGGTGATTGTGGTAAAGCTCATCCGTAGCCAGAAAGCTCTCTTTCATCCCCTGAGCTATCGGGTGCTGGCGATCTGTGATCTTGACCTGGAACGAATGGAGTGGCGCGTGGCCGGTTTTCGGCGGCCCTTCGACCCAGTATCCGCCGATCATCTTCAGGTACTCGGGCCAGGCGGGCTGCTTGATGCCGGTCGGCTTGTGGCCGTCGCCGAGCACTTCCATGCCAGTGAAGGCGTAGCTGGCTCCGTGGACCGCGACCAGGCCCTTGCCGGAGCGCACGAACTCCTCCACGGCCTTTTCCGTCGCCTCACCCCAGCGCGGGCCGTTGTAGTCGAGTACCAGCACATCGTAGGGCGCCAACGTGGCGCCGGTAATGCCCGTGGGTTCTTCCTCGACGCGCACGTCAAACCGACCGCTGCGAAGCAGAAGCCCTTTCAGAAAGGGGGTCGTCGTCCGCCAGTCGTGGTTGTTGCGCCCCGAGAAGATCAGTGCCCGGAGCTTGCCCGGGGCGAAAAATGGAGTCATCTCCTGGGCGCTGGCCAATGCCCCGACGAGAAGCACGACGGCCACCAAGCCCGCCACTTTGTATTGGGTTCGCATGTTCTTGCTCATTTCCTCTCTTATTGGGTCAGCCTCTTCAGGTGCGCCAAGCTACGGGCAGCCTGCTCCGGCGTTCCGCATTCGACCGACAGCACTCCGTCGTAATTCGTCTCGCGGAGAATCGTCACGATCTTGGCCCAGTCGATGACGCCATCCCCGCAGGCGCAGCCCACTGCCGTGCCGGTCACTTTCCCCTTTTCGGCTTCCGCCTGCTGGATGGCGATGTCCTTGGCGTGCACGTGAACCAGCAGGTGCCGGACAGCCTGGAGTCCTGCATAAGGATCTTCTCCGGCTAGAAAGGCATTGCCGGTATCGTAGTTCACTCGGAGTTGCGGCGATTTCACCAACGTTGCGATGCGCAACAGGCCCTCCGTGGTGCGGGAAATGCTCTGGTGGGGCTCGATACCAACGTTGACCCCGTAACGCTCCGCCGTGCGCAGGACGGTGGTCAGCGTGTATTTCATCACTTGGAAAGCGTCTTCCAGGCTCACCCAGGTGGGCCGGATTCCTTCGTCCGTATTCACCACGGGCGCGCCGATTGCGGCGGCGAAGCGGATGGCCTTTTGCAGGTAGGGCACGCTGATTTCCGGCCGCATCAAGGGGCAATGGGAGCTGAGCCCGGAGGGCCTCACCCCGTGCCGATCGAGGATGTCCTTCATCTCGAAGGGATCATCGTCCAGCGAGAAGGAGTGGAAATAGCCGGCCTCACTGAGCAATTCACGCCCGTTATGAACCATCGGCTCGACGTAGCGAAAACCGATTTGCGCGGCGCGCTCCACTCCCACCGCAAAGGGCTTGTCTTCGCATCGGATGAATTCCATGTTGACGCCAATTTCGATGCTCATACGTCCCACTCCTTCTGCCAGACAACCCGACGCTTTTCTTTGTAGGCGAGGTTTCCGATGTGGCAGGCCATGGCCCCGTAATGGCCGTCAACGACGTTAGCGTTCGGCTCCTGGCGCGTCCGCATGCACTCCAGCCAGTTGGCCATGTGGGAATCCTCTGTGCTCCGGGAACTGATTTCGCCGATCTGGGCATTCTCCCCGGAAGGCAGGAACTTGTAGCCGTAGCGGAAAATCGCCAGCCTGCCGCCCGAACCCATAAACACGATGTCCGCCGATCCGGCGGGAATCATGTCGGTGATGGTGGCTTCGAACGTCACATTGATTTTCTCCGCGTACTCGAGGACGAGGTTGACGTTATCCGGCGTGTCGCGCCCATCGTCGTAACGATAGATTCCTCCCATGCCCACAGCCGCCGTCGGCCGGTGGAGGCCCAGGAACCAGTGCACGACGTCCACCATGTGCACGAAGAGGCCACCGGTCTGACCGCCGGTAGAGAAATCCCAATAGGCAAAGCGGTTGAAATAGCGTTTCGCATCCCAGGGAATCTTGGGCAGCCAGCCGAGGCAAGCCTCCCAATCCAGGCCCTCCGGCTTGCGCTCCATGCCGGTCGGCACGGGCGTCAGGTAACCGCCGTTCGCGTTCCAGAGGGTGCGAACCATATTCACGCGGCCCATGAGCCCGCTGTCGAAAAAGCGCTTCTTCGCCTCGATGAAGTGCGGGGTGCTGCGTTGCTGCACGCCCACCTGCACCACTTGCCTGGTTTCCCGCACGGCCTTGACCACTTCGTGGCCTTGCAGGGGCAAGGAGGTCATAGGCTTTTCGACGAACACGTCCTTCCCCGCGCGGCAGGCATCGGCAGCAATCTGCGCGTGCAGGTGATCGAAGGTCGCGACGATGACTCCGTCAATGTCCTTCCGTTCCAGCAGCCGGCGATAGTCGCCATACTTGGCGATTTCCGTACCTGCAATCTGCTCCGCCTGGTCGCGCCGCAGATCCCATATGTCACTGACGGCAACCCAGTCCACGTTCCCGACTTCATTGGCGCTCCTCATCAGATACTGGCCGCGTTGACCCGAACCGACAATCCCCAGGCGAATTCGGTCGTTCGCGCCCGCCACGCGCAAGGCCGCGGCCGCCGTCGCTGCTCCTACCATAAAACTCCTTCGTGACAGCTTCTGCATCATACAAGTCCCTCCTCCCGCTGCTACCGACCCAAGATCACCTTGGCGATGGTTTGCAGTTGCATGAACGACGTGCCTTCGTAGATTGCTCCAATCTTCGCGTCGCGGAAATACTTCTCAACCGGATAGTCTTTGGTGAACCCGTACCCGCCGTAGATCTCCACCGCTTCCGACGTCACCCGCTCGGCCATCTGCGAGCAGAAGTACTTGGCCATCGCCGCTTCCTTGACGTACGGCTTGCCGGCATCCTTCAGGCGCGCCGCGTTGTAGGTCATCAGGCGTGCCGCCTCGACCTCCGTGGCCAGGCGGGCGAGTTGGTACTGGACGGCCTGGAATTCGGCGATGGGCTTGCCGAACTGCTGCCGCTCCTGCGCATAGCGGAGGGCGTGTTCGAGCGCCCCGCGCGCAATCCCCACCATCTGCGCCGCTATGCCGATACGGCCTTCGTTGAGCGTCTCCATGGCCACCTTGTAGCCCTTTCCAACTTCCCCCAGCACGTTGGCCTTGGGCACGCGGCAGTCTTCCAGTATCAGCTCGCAGGTGGAGGAGGCGCGGATGCCCAGCTTGTCCTCCTTCTTGCCCACCGTGAAACCTGGAGCCGAGCGTTCCACCACCAGCGCGATGATTCCGCGGTGGCCCAGTTCCCGATTGATGGTGGCAAATACGATGAAAAGGCCGGCTTCCTTGGCATTGGTGATCCAAAGCTTGCGACCGTTGAGGATGTAGTGATCGCCGTCCTCTTGCGCGCGAGTCTCCAGGGCGAAAGCGTCGCTGCCCGCATTCGGCTCGGAAAGCGCGAAGGCCCCCACCGTGTCCCGGGCCAGACGCGGCAGCAGCGCCTTCTTCTGCTCTTCGCTCGCCCAGCGCAGCAACGTGTTGTTCACCAGCGTGTTCTGGACATCCATGACCGTGGCGGCCGAGGCGTCCACGCGCGAGAATTCTTCGATGGCCAGCACGGACATGAAGTAGCTGCCGCCGCTGCCGCCATGGACTTCGGGCACCGCAATGGCCATAAAGCCTTGGGCAAAGAACTTCTCCAGCAGTTCGCGCTTGAACGCCCCTTCGCGGTCCATCTCCTCGACGTGCGGGCCGATTTCTTTTACCGCAAATTCCCGTGCCGCGGCCTGAAACATGACTTCCTCTTCACTCAGCAACGTGAGCGGCAGATTCAACGGCAAACGTCCGACTGGGGTTTCATCCATCGGAAGGTCCTCCTCCCTCCGCGCTCTGGGTTCGACGAATCCTACAGCGACAGGCACGCCTTTTCAACGCGCCATGGCAGGCTGTCAATTCTTCCGGCGGATTTCGAGCTCGACCTCTTCGCCTTCAGCCAGGGGAAGTGAGTGGTGAAGTTCGAGGACGCCACGATGGTGCGTGGCCGCAGCGTGAAGAATTACGACCGGGGCCGCGCGCGGTTCGACCGAGGTCTTTCCAGCTTCAGCAGCGTCCAGCGCCTTGTTGACCAGGCGATCGGCTTCGCGGTTGTGCTCGCGGCGCACGTGCTCAATCGCGAATGATTCGAGACGCTCGATCATTTGCCGTGCCTGCTGGTGGAGGGGTTGCAGGCCGGCACTCTTGACCTTGTAGCTGCCCTGGATCTGCCGCACTAGTAATTCCGAGTCTGAGACCACCGTCAATCGCAGATGGTGATGGCGCAGGGCATAGCCAAGGGCGGCCAGCAAAGCTTCGTATTCCGCGACGTTGTTGGTGGCTTGGCCCAGACACTTCGAGAAGGCAGCGAGCAGCGCTCCGTCAACGGCTTTCACCACCACGGCATAAGCGGCCGGGCCAGGATTGCCGCGCGAGGCCCCGTCAATGTGCATGACGACGCCCGCCGGCCGGTGAGTAGACATTTTGAGAAAGCCTTGCAGGGAGGAAGATTCAGCTTGGCCGCACGCTCCCCACGCCTTTCCAGTAAAACATGCTGGGCCCCTCAGTTTCGCGTGCCGGCTTGCTCGCCTGACTTCGGCGAACTTTCACCCTCCGCGCCTTCGACGGGCGGCGGCTCAACGTAAAAAAGGATGCGACTGCAGGTCTCGCAGGTGACGACGGACTGGTTGGTCCGCACCTCGTTATAGACCTGGGGGCGCAGGCGCACGTTGCAGGCCGTGCAGGAGCCGCCGCGTGCCTCAGCCAACGCCACGCCCCGGCGCGCCTTGCGCACGCGCTCATAGAGCTCCAGGATCTCCGGCGCCAAGGTGGTCTCCTCCTGCTGGCGCTGGGCCTGCAAGCCGTCGCGCTCTTCTACGTCGGCCTGCCGGAGAGATTGGAGTCGCTTGACCTCCCCGGCCACGCGCGCTTCCTCGCTGCCCAGCCGGGAGGCCGCTTCGTGGATTTGTTTCTCGAGTTGTTCCGCCTCCAGCATTTTCTCCAGGAGCTCATCTTCGATCTTGTGGATCTTTGTTTCCTCGCCCTCAATCTCCTTGAGCATCGCCCGGTACTGCTCGTTGGTCTTCACTTCGTAAAGCTGATCCTTGTGCTTGGTAATGCGCACTTGGATGACCTGGATATCGGCTTCCAGGTCGCGGCGCTCTTTGTGGTTCTTGGTGAGTCGCTGCTTGCGGTCCTCGTGGGCGTGGATGAATTCGTGGAGTTGGGCTTCGAGAGTCTCTATCTCGGACGGTAACGCCTCAATCTGCGCGGTCAGCTCCCCGATTCTCAGGTCCAACTGATGAAGCTCGATTACCGTCTTGAGGTCGGAATGCACCTAGTTTGCCGCCTTCGCTTCATTCGCATGGGTCACCGAGGGATGCGGTGCATGCCCTGTGCTCGCCGGGATGCAAAGTCCGCGCCAACCGTCGCTTTTGCATTGTGGCACAAACAGGGATGGGCGGCAAGGAAAGCAGGGCGTACAGGCGTACGCCCCCACCATCCGCAGAGGTAGCAAAGCTCAGGAGTTGACCGTGGTGACCGCCCCCTCAGAGGCGGACGAAACCAGCGCGGCGTACTTGGCGAAGACACCGGTCTTGTAGTGCCGCTCGGGCTCGCGCCAGGTGGCAAGACGCGCCTTGATTTCCGCGTCAGACACTTCCACATCCAGGCGACGCGCATTGATATCGAAGACGATCATGTCGCCGTCTTTGAGCGCCGCGATGGGGCCACCGCGCGCGGCTTCCGGCGCCACGTGGCCCACCATCAATCCGCGCGTCGCGCCACTGAACCGGCCGTCGGTGACGAGCGCCACCGACTCACCCAGTCCCTGGCCCACCAGCGCCGCGGTAATCCCCAGCATCTCGCGCATCCCGGGCCCCCCGCGCGGCCCTTCGTAGCGGATTACCACGACGTCGCCCGGCTGGATGTTCCTGCTCATGATGGCCTGCATGGCCTCTTCTTCGCGATCGAAGACGCGCGCCGGGCCGCGGTGCTGGAGCCGTTCGTGCCCCGCGATCTTCACCACGCAGCCTTCCGGTGCCACGTTCCCTTTCAGGATGACTAAGCCACCGGATTTCTTGATGGGATTTGAGACGGGCCTGATCACGTCCTGCCCCGGGGTTGCCTGAGCCTTTCGGGCTTCCTCCGCGATGGTTTGGCCGCTAACCGTCATCTGGCTCCCGTCCACAAAGCCCCCTGCGAGAAGGTTCTTCGCGATCACCGGAATCCCTCCGGCGCGGTGGACATCGACGGCCACGTAACGCCCTGCCGGCTTCAGGTCCGCGATGAGCGGAGTGCGGGCGCTGATGGGGTCGAAATCATCAATCACGAGCGGAACCTGGGCCTCGCGCGCCATGGCCAGCAGGTGCAGGACGGAATTGGTCGAGCCGCCGGTAGCCGCGACACTGGCGATGGCGTTCTCAAAAGCCTTGCGCGTGAGAATTTCCTTCGGGCGCACGCCGCGCCGGAGCAGGTCCATCACCATCTCGCCGGTGCGATAAGCGACATCGTCTTTCTGCGGGTCCACGGCCGGTACGCTGTTGAAGCCCATGGGTGAGAGTCCGATGAACTCCATCACTGTGGACATAGTGTTGGCCGTGAACTGCCCGCCGCAGGCGCCCGCGCCGGGGCAGGCCACGTCCTCGAGTTCCTTCAAATCTGCATCCGATATCTTACCGGCGGCGTGGGCGCCAATGGCTTCATACACATCCTGGATGGTCACGTCGTGACCCTTGAATTGTCCGGCGGCAATGGAGCCGCCATAGAGCAGGATGGCCGGGACATTCAGCCGGATGAGCGCCATGGCCGCGCCGGGAATGGTCTTGTCGCAGGCCACCAGCGCCACCATGGCATCGAACATGTGGCCCCGGCCGACCAA
>JBEKCQ010000014.1:0-35953 GCA_050014795.1 Terriglobia bacterium
GTCAAAGGTGAGGCTTTGAAACAATTCTTGGCCTCAATGCTTGCCGCCTTTCCCGACATCCGATTTACGATTGAGGATTTGGTAGCCGAGGGCGACAAGGTGGTGACCCGCTGGAGTTGCACGGGCACCCATCGGGGGGAGTTCATGGGCCTCGCACCCACCGGCAAGCAGTTGACACCCAGCGCACTGGACATCTTCCGGATTGTCGAGGGCAAGGTCGTCGAGGAGCGGGTTGAATTTGACACCCTGCGCTTCTTCCAGCAACTCGGCGCGGTGCCCCCGCTCGGCAAAGCCGAAGACAAGGCCGCCGCGTAGAGGTAGAGACGCGCCGGTGGGGCGTCTCAGGAGACGTTCCAACGGAACGTCTCTACGGGCCGCGTAGCACGGATCGAACCGATTTTCAGAACTCAAACCTACGGAGGTGTCTTATGAAGGGGATCTTAGCAGCCGTTGTGCTCGTGCTCGCTGTGGCGTGCCAGGTCTTTGCGCAAGCAAAGCCGGCGGCACCGGCAAAGAGTGCGAGTGTGGAACAGGAGTTAATCAAGCTGGAGAACGATTGGAACAACGCCTCGGTCAAGCGCGACCTGGCGGCACTCAGCCGGATCGTGGCGGATGACTGGACCGACATAGAACCCGAAGGAATCTTTAACAAGGCCCAAACTCTCGCGAACCTGAAGTCTGGCGAGGAAGTGTGGACGTCCGCAGTGGCAGACGAAATGAAAGTCCGTGTTTACGGAGATGCGGCGGTGGTCCTCGGCCGCAATACGGTGAAGGCACAGTACAAAGGTAAGGACCTCAGCGGCCAGTACCGATTCACAGATACCTGGGTCAGGAAGGATAGTCGCTGGCAATGCGTGGCCACGGCCGCTGTGAAGATCGCACAGAAGTAGTACGAAACCACTGGAAAGAGCACAACCTGCGCCCACGGCAGCCCCGGGGGTGCACGTGTATTCAAGGAGGATCTATGAGACTCAAAATCATCTTTACGTTTCTCGTCGTTTTCGCGCTGGCCGCAGCCGCTAGCGCGCAGACCAAAATCTCGGGGGCCCAGACATGTGCTAAAGCCGATGTGGAGTACTCGATCCAGGTCGGAGATCGACCGAACCACGCCTTCGTGATCAGTCAGGCGAAGTGCACTTGGACCAAGCCCTGGGAAATCGCAGGAATTCAGGGCAAGGAAGGCATCGCTACGGGGTTCAGCGAAATAAGCGGCGACACTTCCCGCTACCGTGGCTCTTATGTGCAGACCATGGCCAACGGAGACAAAGTCCACTACCGCTATGACGGCACCGCGACTCTGAAGGATGGCGTGCCCCAGAGTGCAGAACTTAAGTGGACCCTCGTGGGCGGCACGGGCAAACTCAAAGGCATCAAGGGGAAGGGAACCAACAAACTCAAAGCGGCAGCGGCAGACGGAAGCTCGACGTGGGACTGCGAGGGCGAATACGAACTTCCGAAGTAAGGCCCGGGCAGTCGATTGGGCAATGGACTGGTAGCCACGGCATGCTCTTGATGCCGCGGGCTCTTGATTGGAACAGACGAAGCCCCACGGCACAGAGATCGTGCCGTGGCTGCATACTGCCCCAGCCTGCGGTTGTACCGCCGGCATCTTGTCGGCGATGAGGGCGTTGCCGCCGGGACGGCGGCGCTACGGTGCGACATGATGTACGCTGCCGCTTCTCGCGCACCCTTCCGTCTTGACATTGCTGAAGCCATCCTCTAGCCCTACAATGCGAATAACCTTTGCAGCTTCTGAAGGCGTGCCGTTTTCGAAGACGGGTGGGCTGGCCGACGTCGTGGGTGCGTTGCCCAAGGCCCTGGCGGCGAGCGGGCACGAGGTGCAGCTTCTGCTGCCCCGATACCGCATGACCAAGCCCGGCCGAGCGATGCCTCAATGCAAGAGCGTGACCCTGCCCCTGGCTTCCGGGTTCAAGTTCGCCGCTATCCAGGACGGGGGCGAAGCCGACGGGGTCCACACCTACCTGGTGGACTGTCCCGAGTTTTTTGACCGCGAAGGTCTGTACCAGAAGGACGGACAGGACTACCCAGACAACGCCCTGCGCTATGCCGCGTTCTCGCTGGCCTGTCTGGAGTTTTTGAAGCGCTCCGC
Organism: Terriglobia bacterium; assembly: GCA_050014795.1. Lineage (GTDB taxonomy): Bacteria > Acidobacteriota > Terriglobia > UBA7540 > UBA7540 > JALHUF01. The sequence goes on from JBEKCQ010000014.1 coordinate 2,111, forward strand.
GAACCCGCCCGACGTCATTCACTGCCACGATTGGCAGGCGGCTCTGGTGCCCATTTACCTTCGCAACCTTTACGGGGGCGATCCGTACTTTGAGAAGACCTCCGTCGTGTTCACGATCCACAACCTCGGGTATCAGGGCCACTTCCTGCCGCACATCCTGCCGCAGATCGGCCTGCACGCGGGGCTGTTCACCGTGGATGGCCTGGAGTTTTACGGCAAGGTGAATCTGCTGAAGGGCGGCATTGTCTTCTCCGATTTCATCACCACGGTCAGCCGCAAGTATGCCGAGGAGATCCAGACACCGGAATTCGGCTGCGGGCTGGAGGGCGTGCTCACTACCCGCCGCGACCGACTGCAAGGCATCGTGAACGGCGTGGACTACGGTCCCTGGGACCCCGCCACCGACAAACTGATTGCCGCGAACTACTCGCCGCAAGATATGACGGGCAAGCAGACGTGCAAGAAGGGTCTGCTCGAGAAAATGGGTGTCGCGCAGCCGGTGCTGGAGCGGCCCGTCATCGGCATTGTGTCGCGGTTCGCGCGGCAAAAGGGCTTCGACTTGATTGCGAGTGTGGCGGAAGAACTCATGGCCATGGATCTTTACATCGCCGCACTGGGGACCGGCGACCTCGAGTACGAGGACCTGTTCCGCACGCTGACCACGAAGTACCCGGACAAGTTTCTGGTGAAGGTCGCCTACGACAACGCGCTCGCGCACCAGATTGAGGCGGGGGCTGACATGTTCCTGATGCCCTCGCGCTACGAGCCCTGCGGGTTAAACCAGATTTACAGCATGAAATACGGGACGGTGCCGGTGGTCCGGGCCACGGGCGGGCTGGACGACACGGTCGAGGTCTTCGACGGCAAGACGGGCACGGGCTTCAAGTTCAGCGAGTACGCCCCCGAGACTTTGTTGGCCACCATCCGGCAGGCCGTTGAGGTGTACAAGCAGCCCAAGGCTTGGCGGCAGTTGATGCACAACGGGATGCGGAAGGATTTCTCCTGGCCCAGTTCCGCGAAGCAGTACGTCAAGATCTATCAGACCGTGCACAAGGCCAAGGCGAAGGTCAAACCGGAGGCGGAAACATCTAATCCTTAGGGGATATTTTCGGAGGTGGGAGAGCATGGGAGGCACCGACGTGCAGCAGTTCACGGATCAGAACTTCGAGGCGGAAGTATTGAAGTCGGACAAGCCGGTGCTGGTGGATTTCTGGGCGGAATGGTGCGCGCCCTGCCGCATGATGGCGCCGGCTGTCGAGGCCGTCGCCGCCCAGTATGCGGACCGCGCCAAGGTGGGCAAGTTGAACGTGGACGAGAACCAGTCTGCTGCCGCCGGGTACAACATCCGTGGCATCCCCACGCTTCTCCTGTTCAAGAATGGCGAGGTCGTAGAGCAGGTCGTCGGCGTGACCTCCAAGGACGCGATCGCCAAGATGCTGGAGCGGCACTTTTAGCCTGCTGACCCTGTCAGGCTTCCGTGCCGCCGAGAGGCTTGGTTTCCCTGTGGCGAGAGAGGGATGACCGCACACCTCCGGCACCTCTCGAAGTCAACCTGCCAAGAGAGCAACCGTTCAGGTTAGAATGGAGCGCGGTCAGCAGGGCAGTCTGAGCCCGGAGCAAATCACTATGTCGCAAAACGTCGTGGTCGTAGGAGCACAGTGGGGTGACGAAGGCAAAGGCAAGGTGGTCGATGCCCTGGCGGACCACTTTGATATCGTGGCGCGCTATCAGGGGGGAGCCAATGCGGGCCACACCGTCGTCGTCGAGGGGAAGAAGTTCGTCCTTCAGCTCCTGCCCAGCGGCATCGTTCGGCCTGACAAGACGGCCGTCATCGGCAACGGGGTGGTCGTTGACCCCGAGTCTCTGCTCCGCGAAGTGGAAATGATTGAGAAGGCCGGAGTGATTGTGGGCCGGCGGCTGCTGGTCAGCGACCGCGCGCACCTCATCTTGCCTTACCATCGGAGTCACGAAGTGGCCGCTGAGCAGGCCCGCGGCGGGGGCAAGATCGGCACCACAGCGAAAGGGATCGGACCGTCCTACGAAGACAAGGCGGGGCGCCGCGGCCTGCGCACGGGCGACCTGCGCGATGCCGACGTGTTTCGCCGGAAATGCGCGGAAGTTGTGGCGGAAAAGAATCGGCTGGCTTCGGCGCTTTATGCGACCGCACAGCTTGAAGCCGACGGCTTGGCCGAACGCTACTATGAGATGGCCTCCCGCATCGTGCCCTACCTCGCGAACGTCTCTGCTTACCTCAACGGCGAAATGGACCGCGGCAGGCGTGTGCTTTTCGAGGGCGCGCAGGGAACGATGCTGGATGTGGATCATGGGACTTATCCGTTTGTTACTTCCTCGAGTGCGGTCGCGGGTGGGGCTTGTACGGGCACAGGCGTGGGCCCAACGCGGATTGATGCCGTGCTCGGGATCTCCAAGGCGTATGCGACGCGCGTGGGGAGCGGGCCCTTTCCTACCGAGGCGCTGGGGCCGGAGGGCGAAAAGATCCGCGCGCGGGGCAGCGAGTATGGTGCCGTCACGGGCCGCCCGCGCCGTTGCGGCTGGTTTGATGTGCCGGCGCTGCGTTACAGCGCCCGCCTAAACCACTTGAGCGCGTTGGTGATCACCAAGCTCGACATCCTCGACCACCTCGCCGAGATCCCCGTGGGTGTGGAATACGAATACCGCGGCGAGCCGCTGGCCGAGTTCCCGGCCGAGGTGGAAGCCGTCACAGAGTTGAAAGTCCGCTACCGCACCATGCCGGGCTGGCAGGAGCCCACGTTTGGCCGGTGCGACTACGCGCGACTTCCGGCCAAGGCCAAGGATTACCTGCGCTTCCTCTCCGACCAAGTGGGCGTGGAGATTGCCATGGTTTCGACTGGTCCCGAGCGCAACCAGACCATCTGGCTGAAAGAACTGTAGACGGTAGACGGAATACGGCATACGGGGAAGGCAGAAGGCAGAAGGCAGAAGGCAGAGATCTTCCTCCTAGGCAATTCACGGCGCGGATTTGCCAACGGACAACTAACAACCGACATCATGCTCCTCAGCTTCGAACAGGCGCTCGCTACCGTGAAGGAGAAACTGGGCGAGGCGAATCTGAATCCCGCCACCCAGACGCTGCCTCTCGAACAGGCAGGGGGCCGGGTCCTCGCCGAAGATGTCCTGGCCGACCGCGACTACCCGCCCTTTGACCGCTCCATCCGCGATGGCTTTGCCGTCCGATCCGCTGACGTGAGCGCCGTGCCGGTCAAGCTCGAGTGCCGGGGTGAGGTGCGCGCGGGCGAGTGCTTCCCAAACGCCGTCGGCCCGGGTGAGTGCGTCGAGATCATGACCGGAGCGCCCCTGCCGGCGGGAGCCGATGCGGTGGTGATGATTGAGCACGTGCGCGTCCAGGGCTCGCGGGTGGAAATCTCCCGCGCTGTCACGCCGCAGGAGAATGTGGTGCGACGGGCGACGGAGGCGGCCAAAGGGCGCATCGTGCTTCCCCGGGGGCGACGCGTAGGAGCGGGCGAGATGGGGTTGCTGGCCTCGGTGGGCCGGGCGCTCGTCAAGGTTTTTGTGCAGCCGCGCGTGGCGATTCTCCCCACGGGCGACGAAGTCGTGGCCTTTGATCAGCCGCCAGGACCGTTCCAGATTCGCAACAGCAACGCGGTGACTCTGGCGGCGCAGGTTGCGGCGGCGGGCGGCGTCCCCTGGCAGCTGGGCATTGCCCCGGACGAGAAGAAGGTCCTGCGCAGCCTGGTTGAGAAAGGTCTGGAAGCGGATTTGTTGCTGCTGAGTGGCGGCGTGTCTATGGGGAAGTACGATTTTGTTGGCGAGGTTTTTCGTGAACTGGACGGCGAATTCTTCATCCAAGGTGTAGCGATACGTCCGGGGAAGCCGCTGGTCTTCGGCCGAGTCCGCGAGAAGTTCTTTTTCGCCCTGCCGGGTAATCCGGTCTCGACCTTCGTGACCTTCGAGCTGTTCGTTCGGCCGGCGATCGCGTTGCTGGGAGGGGCGCGTTTTGAACTCCCGATTTTCCTGCGCGCCCGTCTGGGGCAACCGTACCGCCAGAAGCTGGGACTGACGGCGTTTATGCCCGCGCGCGTCGAAGTCCAGAGCGGGGAGCCGGTGGTGAGCCCGGTCGCCTGGCAGGGTTCGGGAGACCTGGTGGGAGTGGCGGCGGCGAATTGCTTCCTGGTGATTCACCCCCACGAGACCGACCTCGCGGCGGGGGAGTGGGTGGACGTACTTCCGAAGCCCGCATAGCGGGTTTCGGCTGGAAACAGGAAATTCGAAAATGGAAAATGGAAAATCGACAATCGTGCTGACGGACGGGCCAATTTCCAATTTCTAGTTTCCAGTTTCTTTTCACTTCTGGAGAGCGCGAATTGGCCAAGAAACTAAGTCATTACGATCGCGGTGGTCGCGTCCGCATGGTGGACGTGTCTCGGAAGCCGGACACGGTTCGGCAGGCCGTGGCCAGTGTGCTGGTCAAAATGACGCCGCGCGCGCTGCGGGCGCTGAAGCGGAATCCCAAAGGGGACCCCTTGGAGGTGGCGCGCGTGGCGGGCATCGCGGCGGCCAAACGCACGGCGGAGCTGATTCCCCTGTGTCATCCTCTGCTGTTGAGCCACATTGATGTGCGGGCCGATTTGTGCCAGAATGGGGTTTTGATTTCCTCGACGATTCGCTCCACTGGACCGACCGGGGTCGAGATGGAGGCGCTGACGGCGGTCGCCGTGGCAGCTTTGACGGTCTACGACATGTGCAAAGCCCTGGATCGAGGAATCGAAATCACCCGGCTCCGGCTTCTGGAAAAAAGCGGCGGCCAGACTGGCACCTACCGCGCGCCGCGCTGATGATCGGGTGGCCTCACCCGAGGCTCTGGGGAAAGGCTTCGAACCATGCAGGCGGGCCTGAAGATCCTGGTCGTCGATGACAACCCCGTCATCCTCCAATTGATCACACGCAGCCTGGAGAAGTTCGGGGAATTGATCACCGCCACCGACGGCGCCGACGCCCTCATGAAGGCCATCGAACTGAAGCCGGACCTGATTGTGTCCGACTTTTCCATGCCCGTGATGGACGGGCGCGCGTTGTTTGAAAAGCTCCAGGCCCGCAAGGAAACCCAGAGCATTCCTTTTGTCTTCCTCGCTTCGCAGAAAGAGATTGACGAGCACCTGCGCATGGTGGTGGACGGAGTGGAGGAATACTTCGTGAAGCCCTTCTATGCGCGCGACTTGGCCGAGCAGGCGCGCCGCATCACGGCGCGTCTCCATCAGGCGCGCGTGGAGAAGTTGGGTGCGCGCGGCGGCACCGTGGCCGGCCGGCTGAGCGAAATGAGCTTGATCGATTGGATGCAGTCGCTGGAGCAGGGCCGGAAAACCTGCGCCTTGATCGTCCGCAACGGCCCAGACGAGTGTATCCTCTATTTCGTGGAAGGCCAGGTGACGCACTGCACCTACGGCGATTTGGCCGGCAACCCGGCGGTTTTCAAGGTCTTGACCTGGACCGATGGCGACTGGGAACTGGATTTCTCCAAGGCCTCCAGCGAGCGAACCACCACCATGCCGACGCAAGGATTGATGATGGAAGGCCTCCGGCTGCTCGATGAGGCCAACCGGGACGCTGGCTAGTTCGCGTCCGCCGGAAACTGGGCGCGGCCGAAACATCCGCATAAACCTTCCTGCGATGGCTAATCTCCCCCGCGCTAGAATCCTCGTGCTGAGCGACGCCGCTGCTGGTGGGCGACGCGAAGACCGCTCTGGACCTCTGGTACGCGAACGGCTCGAAGCCCACGGGTGGACTGTGGTTGCATGCGAAATCCTGCCCGACGATGCCGGACGAATCCGCCAGTGTCTCGAACGTTGGACGGACGGTGACGATTGCGATGCGGTGTTCACCACCGGAGGCACCGGCGTAGGCCCGCGCGATGTGACTCCGGAAGCCACGCGGGCCGTGATCGAGAAGGAAATCCCGGGACTCGCGGAGCTGATGCGCGCCGAAGGCGTGAAGAAAACTCGTCGAGCGGCGCTCGCGCGCGGGTTGGCGGGGGTGAGAAAGGGCAAGCTCATTGTCAACCTGCCGGGGAGTCCGCGCGGCGCTCGTGAGTCGCTGGAAAGCATCGTGGAGCTGCTGCCGCATGCCATCGATCTCGTCCAGGGACGCACGGAACACATCGAGTAGTCCGGGAGCGCGGAGGCTTCTCCTTGCCTTCGCGGGGGGGTGCATGGCTTGGTTGTGACTGAGGCTCCTGTGCTATCATGGACACTCGTCGTGCGAAGGAGAAATCAACGTGCTTGAGTTGTACGGTCCCATCCTGATCTTTTTCGTTATCGCCGCCGCTTTTCCGGTGGTGACCTTGTGGCTGGCCAAATTCTTTCGTCCGACGCCCGTGCCCTCCGCCGAAAAGACCATGCCGTATGAGTGCGGCATCACGCCTGAGTCTAACGCTCGCGGCCGGTACACGGTGCGCTTCTACATCATCGCCATTCTGTATGTCATCTTCGACGTGGAAACGGTTTTCCTTTTCCCCTGGGCTGTCCAGTACCGGGTGTTGGGCCTGTTTGGGCTGGTCGAGATGCTCGTCTTTCTCGGCATCCTGATCGTCGGCTACATCTGGATCTGGAAGCGCGGCGCCCTGGAGTGGGTCTAGTTTCCGGTTTCCAATTTCAAATCTCAAATTCAAGATCTCAGGACTCAAATCGAGGAACCGCGCAGACACATGCCGCCTCGACTCCTGGCATCAATCGGCATTCCCGCGCCGCTAGCTTCCGGCCCAGCACTTTCGGTATGATGCTCTGCACGAAGAAGCCATTAGGGGAGATGCTTTCATGAGCCCAGCACAGGGATGGGACTTCGCCGCCGACGAAGTGGCGGCAATCGCGGAGCGGATTCTCCGGCACGTAGATGGTAAACCGCTGGACGGCCACATGCGGGGGCGAATCGCCAGAGACCTCAGCGCCCTGCGGCTTTCCAGTCTCCAGCCTTACGTTGGATCGCTCGAGGAGGATCCCGCCTGCCCCTCTAACTACTACCTGGCCGCGGACGCGCGGGCGGGGGATATTCGTACACCGGTGTTGCTGCATCTGGCCCCCGGGTCCGAGCGGATCAACAGACTGTTCCCGAAGCGGATTGCGGCCGAACGCGTTGAGGTGGGCGGCCGGGAAATCGTTGCCGAGGTGGTGCCGTTTGCCTCCCGCGACCATGAGAATATCCGGATTTTTGCTGAGCGGATAAATCCCGCCTTTCTCCCGCGGCCGCAAGGAGCGTTGCCGGCCATCGCTGCCGGGAACCGGCATCCCGAGATTAGCCTGCCGGCTGTCTTCGAGGCTTATCGCGTCATCCTGGAGAAAATGCACGTCAACATGGCGTCCACGGTGCAGCTCTCCGCCACCCGCGAGATGACCACCGACGAGGCCCTGGCCGCGCGCGACGGCGAGAACCCGACCGCGGCCGGACACACGCGGGTCTCCATCCGGCATCTGTATCACGCCGGACTCTGGGCCGCTATCCGCGCGGGTTGGCGGGAAGGCTACAACGCCGAAGCCGACCACTTCATTGTCGCCGGCAACACGCCCGATGAAATCCACCGTTCCGTCGAAGCCGTGAAGGCGGCTATCCGCCAGGCGGCCGGATATACGAAGTTCACCACTGATACTTCGCGCCTGTTCGAACTCGAGGCCGACCTTCGCCACCCGAAGGCGTGGGGCGGCGCAGTCGTGGAAGAGAGGTTCCGCCAGCTGTTCTCGCCGGACGAGCAGGGCTGGATTCTGGCGGAGTTCTCTCAGCCCTTCGCGATGGAGGGCGGCCGATACGTTCTCGCTCGCGAGGAGATCGTCCGCCTGGCGGTCAAGTTCGGCGAGAGCCTGAAGCTCAACGAAGAGCTGTTCGACACGATCCGCGCCGCCAAGGCTCAACTCAAGTTTGCCAGCGGCTTCGATTTCGAGCCTTCCCTCGATGAAGCCGAAACACTCACCACCGCCCAGGAACTCCTCTTCTACATGCACTGGCTGAAAGCGCGCGGACGCCCGGCACAACTCGTTCCGCCGAATCTCGGCTTCAAGAAGCGGCAGGCGTACCCGGAAACCATGGAGAGCGTCACCGGCGGAGCGATCGGCCTGAAGGACTACTGTCATCACAAGATGTGGCACGAATTGCTGCCGCGCGCTCAGAAGGAATTCAGCGGAAAACCGCTAGACGAGTTGGGAGCGCGGGTTTTGGAACTGGCTGCCGTCGCGCGCTATTTCGATGGCACGCTGAGTATTCACTCGGGCAGCGGCAAGCAGCCCGCCGTCCTGGAGCGAATCGGGAAAGCCACCGCCGGCCGGGTGAATTACAAGATCTCCGGCGAATTGCAGTTGCAGCTTTTCGACGTGCTTTACGAGCAGCCCTCCGGGTCGCGCTGGCGGCAGCTCCACGACCGGATGGTAGAACGAACCAACCAGTTTGCCGCGACTGGTGCCTTTGGCGCCGAGAGTGAACTGGCCGCCGAGTACGTGAAGATGGGGCGGGGAAGCTACCTCGGTGACACAGAGCGCGGCCGCGTGGACGGAAACCTGTTCCTGGTCTTCTGGCTTGGGAATGTGGTCGGCAGCCATGACATTAGCTCGCCCGACGGCGACCTCCGCTTCTTCAAAGAGAAACTGGACGAGTTGCCGGAAGACCTACTCCAGGAAGTGCGCCAGCGCAACACGCGCTACGTCGTCTGGCTCGCCGAGCATCTGCGCGGTTAGCGATACGCCTGCGGCACGTAGCTCGGCAGCTTCTGGGCCGCAAAGATCTGCTGCAACCGCGCGAAGCGCTGGCGGCCGTCCACGAGCGGAATCGCCGGCCAGTCATCGCCGATGAGGGGCCGCGCATAGCGCACGAAGTCATCCGTCACATCAACGCGATTAGGCGCGATCCAGTTCCGGGGAAAGCTGCGCTCGGAATTGGCGACCGTTTCCAGCAGCACCTTGTCATAACGGACGTTATAGATCTCGCCCGGCTCCCGCAGAATAGTGCTCATGTAGCCGGACACGTCCTCGGCGGCAATCAGCGCCGCGCGCTGTCCCAGCTTGTAAGCTTCTTCCAGGTCCACGGTCGAGGCATAGATCATGTTATGGCGCTGGTCGGTGCCAGGAAGATTGCTGCGCGCGACGCCTCGAGCCTCGAGCCCCACCTTATTCAAGTAATTCACCACAACCCGCTCCACGGTGGTCCCAGATGACGAAAACATGATGTGGCCGAAACTGTCCCGCATTTCGCCTAGGTTTCCCACGTCGAAGCCTTCACTGACGACGGCAATGCAGCGCCCGCTGTGCTTCAACTCGTCGTTGACGAGGTCCGCCATGGCCGCGAGCGTCAGGCCGGATTCAGCCATATAGATTTGCAGCGGCATCTGACGCTTGGGGTCGGCTAGGCGCGCGGCGGCGGGGATGAAGCCGATCTTGCGACCCATGGCCTGGATCACCACCACCGGTTCGGCAGGAGACGAGCCGGCATTTTCCTCGTTGACGCATTGAATGTTGAGCGCCCAATAGCGAGCGACGCTGCCATAGCCGGGGGTGTGGTCAATCAGCTTGAACTCGGTATCGCCCACGTCGTTGTCGATGGTCTTGGGCGCGCCCACCGCCACGAGATCGAGGCCGCGTCCCGGTGCGAGCTTAGCTACCTTGTGGGCGGTGTCCATGGAATCGTTGCCGCCGATGTAGAAGAAGTAGCCGATGTCGTGGGCGCGAAAGATATCGAGGATGCGATTGAAGTCCTCCTGCTGCTTGCTCTTCAGCTTGTAGCGGCACGTGCCGATGCTGCCCGCCGCGGGCGTGACGCTCAGCAGAGCGATCTCTTCCACCGGCTGGGCAGATAGATTCAACAATTCCTCCTTGAGCACGCCCTCGATACCGTGGTAGCCGGCGTACACCGTGCCGAACTTGTCCGGCATCGCCTGGCAAGTCTCCAGGATGCCACGCAGAGTGTTGTTGATGACGGGCGTCGGCCCGCCAGACTGAGCTACGATGACGTTCTTCGCCATAATGAGTCTCCGCGGTTAGGAGTGCTGTGTCTGTAGTGCCAGGTTTCGTAGCGGCGGGCTTCAGCCCGCCACTCGTTGCATCAATCAGATGGCGACCCCGCAGGGCGGGGTCGCCGCTACGTCGGGCCATTGACTTAAATGGCGACCTGAAGGTCGCCGCTACGTTGACTTAACGCGATAGAGCATCTCGCCGGCCCGGGGCACGACGAGGATGCCTTCGTTCTCGCGGCCCTGCCAGTCATGCACGTTGACGGTGGCCGGGTCGAGGTAGCCAAGGTTGAGGCGCCGGCAGCGTTCCGGCGGGATGCCCGTGGCCAGCGTCACTTGAATGCGAGCGGTCTCTACGCCGCTGACCGGGTCGTACTGGCCCAGGCCTTTGACGTGCGTGGAGTGAGCCAGAACTCCTCCGGGATATCCCTTGTACTTCTCCCACTGAGCCAGGAAGTAGTCGCGGCAGTGGTAGCCGATCTCGTCAATCAGCCGGCCGTGGGTATAGCTGACCTCGGTGAGGTGAGGAGCGTAGATCACCACTTCGCCGCCGTCCGCCACGGCGGGCTCCATCTTGTACATGCCTTTGGCGGCGGTCCACAGATCATCGTACATGGTGGGCATGACGGACAGGACGCGGCGGAAGGGTTTGTCCACGTACATAATATGCTTCTGAGCCGAGAGCGCGGAGGCGGCCTGCCATGCTTGCTGGGGAGAGCCAAAGTACAGCCCGGCCAGGCCCTCGTGCGTGACCACCAGGGCGAAGCACGCTGAGGGCCGGTCAATAAACGCCGCGGCCCGATCGATGACCGCCCGGACCGGCGTATAGCGGGCGCCGATGACCTGGTAGTTGGTCATCACCGCGCCCAGCCAGTGGGTGAAGTTGATGATTTCCGCGCCGGCGATGCCGGGGAAGAAGTACTTGGTCCCACCCGAGAAGCCCACCACCTCGTGGGGGAAGACTGGTCCGCAGATCAGAAGCAGGTCGTAATCGAGGATGAGCTTGTTGAGCCGGACCGGAACGTCCTGGGCCATCAGTCCGCCGGTGATTTCACCAATTTCGCCGGCGGGGATCACGCCGAGCGCCACAAAGCTGGCGGGATCGTCCCAGCGGTGATTGAAGATATGAGTCTTCCCCACCTGACCGTTCGCCACCGGACGGCCCACCAGCTTGCTCAGCTGAGCGTCGCTCATGGGCTGATGAGTGCCCAAGGCCACCAGATAGTCCAGCGCCGCCACGCGCGGAGTAAGCAGTTCCTCGAACCAGCCGAACATCAACGGCGTCGGCATGGTGCGCGTGCCGTCAGGGATGATGATGAGCACGCGCTTGCCATCCACGGCCAGCGAGTCCAAACCCTCACCCACGATCTGGCGCACTTCGTCGCCGGTCAGGTAGCGATTGGCGAACCCCTTGCCCACGGCCATCCAATTCCTCCGTGCCCAGTCGGAAGTCCCGGTCACACTCCACTACAGGCAGAGAACCCGCCATCAATCGGCACGACGACCCCGGTGACAAAGGCCGAAGCCTCGGAAAGGAGCCACAGCACCGCGCCAAACAAATCCTCCGGCTCACCAAACCGCCCCATGGGGGTGTGAGTGATGATCGACTGCCCGCGTGCCGTCAGCTCGCGCGTTGGTTCGTCGTAGAGCAGAAACCTGTTCTGTTCCGTCAGGAAGAAGCCGGGCGCGATCGCGTTCACTCGAATGCGGGGCGAATACTGTTGGGCCATGTGGACCGCCAGCCATTGCGTGAAGTTGCTCACGCCCGCTTTGGCGGCTGAATAGGCGGGAATACGCGTCAAGGGGCGAAAGGCGTTCATGGAAGAGATGTTGAGAATCGTCCCTTGGCCCTTCTCCGCCATGAGCTTGCCAAAGACCTGGCAGGGAAGCATGGTGCCCAGGATGTTCAGGTCAAAAACCCATCGCAAGGCGTCAACCGGCAGATCAAAAAAGGGGAGATTTGGGCTGGTGGTCGCCTGGGGCTTGTTCCCTCCGGCTGCGTTCACCAGGCAGTCAACCGCGCCGAACTTGTCGAGGATGGCCTGAGTGGCCTGGCGCAGGCTGCCCACGTCGAGGACGTTGCCCTCCACGGTTATTGCCTGGTTCGCACGCGCTCCCATGCGCTTGAGCAGCTTCTCGGCTGGGGCGAGGTTCAGGTCCAACACGGCGACGTTGGCCCCGCAGCCTACCAGCGCGCAGGCAATCTCCCCGCCCAGAATGCCTGTCCCGCCCGTGATGACGACCGTGTGACCAGTGAAATCATACAACCGCGTCAATTCACCCAAGTCCATGCCGGTACTACCTCCATCATCTTCGAGTTCAACCGTCTTTGCGTCCACCTATCCCGCGCATCTGGAGAGGCGGCTTATCAGACCTGTTCAGTATAGCCGAGGGTCAGACTCTACATGAAGCGCTTCTCAATATCCGCGTGGATTCTGCAGGAGCACCTGCCTTTTGGTCTTTGATGTTTTATCTTGACGCGCGCGGAACGTAATTTTGGCGAAAGCTGGTAAATTATAGACACCAAATGACTTACCATATTTGCCATGAAAAATATCCCAACTGATTCTAAAGGACTTACTAGCTTTGCCATGCCATGACTAAATGCCTAAAGCTAGTATGTTGTTGATCCTAAATCACCTACTGGCTTTGCCTAATTTTTAAACACATGCTTTGTTTTCAATAATATACTAGCTTTGCCTCGCTATGGGAAATTGTAACTCGTTGAAAGTACATAACATACCAGCTTTGCTTTTTTGACTATAATAGGGCTCTCTGCTGGGACGTGAATGCGCCCAATGGATCCCGGGGTGTCGCCCTGCCTCCACCAGCATGCTTTACTCCTCCAGCGCGCCCTGCCGCGCGCCGGGAAAACCTGCTATTGTAGACTAGCACACTTGACCCACAATGTCAAGCTCTTTTCGCGCGCGCCGGGGGGGCGAAAAGCGCAGCGTCGACCCAACCCTTCTGGGCGGATGGCCTGACCGATCAGAACCTCCCGGTGCCGCGTGCTGGAAGGCAGGAAGCAGACAGCCATTAGGCAGGCCGAGGCAGGGGGGCGATTTCTCTCCAATTCAATGGGGGGCGGGGAACCAGCACGTACAAATCCGCGCCCTCCTATTTCAGAACTTCCAGTCCGTGGTGAACCGGACAGCATTGCCGCGCAGCGGTCCCAGCACCTGAGCCGAGTTGTAGTGCGTGTACCCGATGCCGAGGGTGAGGTGAGGGCTTACCTTAAAGCTGAATGAAGGCGAGATCGTCGAGGACCGCGTGAGCGGGCCCCCGTGGTTTGTCTGCTGCAGACCGAAGGCGCCATGCCAATCATAGCCCACCGGTCCGAACAATTTGCCGTAGATGCGACCGGTGACCATATGGTTCTGGTAAAAGGGCGGGTTGAAAAAGCCCAGGAAAACTTGCCGCTGCCGACCGGCATAGCCATAGGCTATGCCGCGGTAGCCTCCGTCCAGAGAGAAGCGCTCCGAGTGGACGAGGTTCTGGTTGAAGGTGATGGCCCCGCCGTGGCCCCAGTCGTGGAGTACGGCTCTTTGTGTAATGAGATTCCCACCCAGACAGGTGTGGGTCGTGTCCCCACGGGCTATTTCCGTCGGCGTGGCGGCGGGGCACGGGACGTTCAACGGTTGAACGTCCAACTGGGCGTTGTCCAGGCTATAGGTCAGTTCGGCATCCGTGAATAGGCGCGCATAGAAAAAGTCGAAATTGAGGTCCGTCCGGGGAGTGGGGGAAAAGTTCAGCCCGCCAGAAAAGCGGGTCTGACTCAAGCGGCGCTTCATGGCATAGGGGGTGGGGAAATAGACGGCCGGCGACCGCGTCCAATCCAGGTCGATGCTGAATTTCTTGGAGGGAGCAATGGTCACGCCGGCCATACCTACCGGTTTGAATTCGAACGTCTCGGTACGCTCCGGATTTATGCCGAGCGCGCTGAGGGCAGAGCCGTAGTTCGCGGAAATCGTGGCGAGGTCACCAGTAAGACGCGGCAAGCGGTCGACTTCCGGCGGGCCGAATCGGGCAACACCTGCTCCGCCCCGGATGGTCAGGAACCGGGACGGCCGCCAGACGTGCCGGGAGACGAATATCCACGGGGCCACAGCGCCCGTGATGGGGGTCGAAATCTGGTTGCCCTGCGCGTCGCGAGTAGGAAGAGGAGGGCTTTGCGTGGGCAGGGAAGTGAAACTGAAGTAGGAATCGACGCGGGGGATCAGGGGGACGCCGAGTGTTGAACTGTAGGTCTCGAACCGAACATCTTCGTTGGCAAGCCCGCCGATGGTCCTTTCTGGCAGAAACCCGATCCCCCCGGCGGTAAACTCGCTTGCCGGGCCAATTTCACGGGCGTAGGAGGCTGAAGTCGTCAGCGTTACTGCTGACTCTTCGCGAATTCTCTGCTGCATGGCCAGGACTTCGGTATTGCCCGGGCTGAGCTTGGCGGCGCGGTCGAGCAAGTCCAGGCTCTTGCGGCGATTGCGGCGCGCATGCTCAATGTTGGCCAGCAGGAAAACGGCATCGAAGTTTTCAGGTTCTGTCGCGAGCACCTGTGACGTCGTCGCGTAGGCGAGAGGCATGTCGCCATGGTAGTAAGCAATCTGAGCCTTGCCGAGCAAAGCGGTCGAGTCGTTGGGAGCCTGCTTCAGGACCTCTTCATAACGGTTGAGGGCGCTCGGCCGATCGCCACGGCCCAAGTCCAGCCGGGCAAGCGCCAGGAGGGCCTCGCGGTTCTGGGGATCAGCCGCGAGGACCGAGGTGAAAGTCTCGCGCGCCGCAGCCTGGTCCTGCAACCGTGCCTGGATCCGCGCCAGTTCCAGGCGATAGGCGTTGTTGGCAGGGTCGCGCGCCAACAGCCCCTGGTAGATCGGCAAGGCCTCCCGGTCCTGCTTTGCCCAGACGTAAACGCGGGCCAGGCCCTCGAGCGTCTCGGAGTCGTCCGGGGAGTCTTTCAGGACTTCTCGATAGTACTTGATGGAGACATCGTACTGGCCCTGGCGGCCCGACAACCGCGCCAGTTCCATCTTCGAGGTGCGATCATCAGGGTACTTTTCCAGCACTTGTTGGTACGACTGGATGGCGGCGGGCAAGTCATTCAACTGCGCCTGGGCGGAAGCGCGGCCCTTGAGAGCCTGCAAGTCGTCGGGGTAGGCGGCCAGGCGCTTCTCGCAGTAAGCCAACAAGTCTTGCGGTGGAGCGCCGCTGGGCGGTCGAAGCGCGACCCACTTCGCGTCTTCTTCGGCACGCGAGATACTGTCGAGCGCGTCGGCATTCTGCGTGTCGCTCGGCCGTTTCGCGGCCAGGCTCTGGAAAATGGCGCGCGCCTGCGCAACCTGCCCGGTCCACAGGAGCACGTAGGCCTTGCCCTGGAGGGCATCATAATTGTCCGGGGAACTCTTCAAGACTCTGTCGTAGCGCTGCAAGGCCTCCTCGTAATTGTGGTTGGCGGCGAGTGCCAGCGCCAGGCCAAGATTGGCGTCAGCATGCTGTGGATTCGACTGCAGCACTTTGCGGAAAACCTCGATGGCTTCCGCGTTGCGGCGGGCGCGCAGCAGGGTAGAACCCAACTCGGAAAGCGCGCCCTCGGCCGTGGGGTCAGCCGCGAGAACACGCTGGTAATGCGCAATGGCTTCGGCATATTGCTGGCAAAGCACCAGCGAGCGCGCCAGGCGAAGTTCCAGGCTGGCATCGGTGGGAGCTAGTTCCAGGCCCTTGCGGCTGAATTCGACGCTCTCGGAGCAGCGGGCCGGGGTGGCGCTGGCCTCCGCGAGGGCTTTGAGCGCGGCGATGTCGCTGGGATTCCTGGCCAGCCGCTCACGGTAGAAAGCCTCAACACGCGCGGTATCTCCCGAGCGACGCGCCCCCGTCAGCTCCCTTTGCCGCAGGGCGGCCTCCGCTTGCTCGAGGCCCCGCGCGATTTCAGTGTCCCGCGGATGGCGTTGGCGCAGTTTTTGGAAGAGCGCCTGCGCGTCTTCGTAACGGTCGGACCACAGCAGCACGAAGGCTTTCCCAACCTCCGCCTCGCCATTCGAGGGATCCAGCCGCAAGACCCGATCGTAGAGTCTCAGCGCCTCCTCGTGCTGACCTTGCCAGGCAGCCATGCGGGCCATGCCGATCAGGGCGGGGGGATAGTTGGGGTTGGAGGAAAGAACCATGCGGTACTGCTCTTGGGCTCTCGCGTAATTCTTCTCGCGGACGAAAAGGCTCCCCAGCTTCGTCCGGGCGTCGAGGTCGCCTGGGCTGCGTTGAAGATAGGCGTCGTAGGCTGCTTCGGCCTGCTGGATGCGGTCGGCGGCGTCGTAGGCCTCCGCGGTCCTCTTCCACGCCAAGGCGGGAGCGCCAGGCTGTTGGGCCATCTTCTGATAAATCGCCGCGGCTTCGGCCGCGCGGTTCACGCCCAGCAGACATTTCGCCAGATCCTCGGCCACTTCCGTCGATGACGGGTTGACCTCGTAGGCGCGAGAGTAATAGCTGGCCGCTTGGGCGTAGCCTCTCGGCCCCCTCTTGAAGAAGCAGAAGGCCAGGTTCTTGAGGATTTCGAAGTTCCGCGGATAGGAAGGCAGGATTTCGAGGTAGTACTCGCGAGCGCCCTCATAGTCCTTCTGCAGAAACAGCGCGTGGGCGGTTTGGAGCAGTTCGAGTGGAGT
Source organism: Terriglobia bacterium (assembly GCA_050014795.1). Lineage (GTDB taxonomy): Bacteria > Acidobacteriota > Terriglobia > UBA7540 > UBA7540 > JALHUF01. The sequence goes on from JBEKCQ010000014.1 coordinate 18,734, forward strand.
GCGCCTCCCCTTCTGCGCAGGCGCAGAAGCCTGCGCTGGGAGGAGAGGAACTCCGGCCACTAAGAGAGCCACGAGCACTGCGGCAGGCCCGATAATCCCGAGAGATCGTCTTAAGTGAGATCGCTGCTTACGCCAGAGGGTCAAGGGTCTTTTCTCCTGTCCTTCTGTGACGTGCATAGTTGCCAAGTCGTGCGCTTACGTCCTACGGTGCTTCGGCCTGCTGAAGGTAGCTCCGCACTTCCTCATTTCCTGGCTCTTTCTCCAAAGTCCTGCGGAAAAGCTCAGCAGCGGCTGGCTTATTACCCAGCCGGAGATGCGCCAGACCCATACCCATGAGCGAGTCCCGATCATCCGGGATCTGCTCCAGAACTGCGCTGAACTGCCGCTGCGCCATCACCGGTTGCCCGCTGCGGACGTAGCAATATCCCAAGCCAATCAGGTTGCGCGGGTTGATGGGATCGGCTTCGAGACCCTGGCGGAAGTCCTCCGTGGCCTCGTCGACCAGCCCCAGGCGATAGTGCGACCAGCCTCGCAAACTGGTCACGTCCACATCCTTGGTGGTCAGCGGTGCCAGGATTTCGAGCACCTTGTCGTAGTTCTTCTGATCGAACTCTTTCTGCGCGTCGTTGATGCGGTTTACGAGGTTCCAGTACTCGTCGCTGGAGGACGCGGCCGTCCAGTAGCGCTTCGGCACGCCGGCCTTGGCCAGCTCATCCCGGACGTGGATGACGCGGTGTTTACCCAGGTAGCAGTGCATATAGGCAGGGCCATCCAAGTTCTTGAGGAAGTCAACGGCCTTCTGCTGCTGCTCCTGATAGTCAGGAAAAATCTGCCGATCAAAAATGCTCGCCATCGGAAAGACCTTGACCGTCATCTGATACTTTTCGGCCAAGGCTTTTTCTCGCTCGATAAGTTCCTTCTCGTAGGGCAGACGGGGGTCGAGCAGGCTGACAATGTACTTTACCCTGGCCTTCTTCAGATGCTGGAAGTCCTCGTCTTCCGGGTAAGGCCCAATGCTTATCATCGTGATCTGATCGGGGAGCGCCCTCTGAGCCCAGCGCATGAAGATGCTCCGCGGACTCAACAAAATCAGGTAGCCGACGCCCCCGGCGACAACCAGCACGAGGAGAAGTGCCACGATAAGAATGTGCGGGCGCTTGAGTTTCGCCAAGAGATGAGATGGTGCTTCAGTCATCGCTCACCTGCCGGGGGACGCTCCGCCGCGGGCACGTCTCGAAGTGCCTCCCTGGGCTGCCGGGGGCGCCATCGGGGAGGCTTGGATGGCCTGGAAAGCCCGGCGCAAAAGCGAATAGGAGTCTTTGACCCTCAGGTTGTACCGCGCGGCGTTCCACCCGGCCCACCGGAATTCTTTCAGGGCCCGGGGCTGCACCACCGTTGGACCCGCCATACCGGGCAAAGCGTCGGCAACAGGATGACCTTGCTCCATGATGGGCCGCAGCCGGGCGCCTTCCAAAGGCTGATAGGAGAACGCTGCCATCACAAACCCGGGCGTCTCCGCGGTGATCACCGTGCCGTCCTTCTCCAAACCTGCGAAAACCTTGAAGCTGGAGGGATCGGTCACATTCAGAAGATTCCAGGGAATCCGCAGGTCGATGGTGTTTGTCTGGACATTAGCATGCCACTCTGCCAGGGAATCATAATCGGGCGAGGCAGGGTTCAGGGTGCCGTAGCGCAGGATGCTGCGGTCATAGCGCTGGGACGGGAAGTATCTGCCGTCGCGAGCAAAGCGGCGCCGGTTGGGCTCAATTACTTGCGACTCGAAGTTGCCGGTGGCCGTTAGCGCGGGTTTCCATCCGAGCTTCGAACCCAGGATGGTCTGAGTGGGAATCCCCTCGACGGGGGTGATCTGGAAGGGGTTGTACGAGGATGCAATCCAGATGCGGCTAGACCCCGGCCCTGCCAATTGGATGGCATAGGTCATCCCCATGGGAAACCGGACGGGAGTAATGAAGGGCAGATAGGTGAGACCGGCGAGATTCGGGGCGGTTCCCAAGCCGATCAAGTAATTGGCATTCTTCCAGTCTGGCTGACCATCGTTATCGTTATCCAGCTTGCCGACTACGAGCCGCAAATAGAGGAAACTCTCATCGGCGTCTGCGTACAAGGCTTTCAGGTCCCGAGCTGGGTCGAAGCGGTCGCCCAGGGGCTGGGATTGCCGGGGCTCGAGCTTGGTGTAAACGGGAGGCACATTGGCCCATTCGGTCGCATCTCCACCCAGCAAATGAGCGCTCCGCCGGCTGGGGTCGGCAGCCAGGAGGCCGAAATATTCCGCCGGATTCATGAAGTTCTGCCACAGGACCCGCCGGTCGGGAGGGATCTCATAGTCGCGCTGGAGCCAGGACTGGCGGAACCACTGGTCGGCCCATTCGAACACCATGCCGCCGGCGGCGCCCGCCTCGCGAATGCTGCGCGTCAGGCGCGCCAGCAACTGGCCCTGCTGTTGTTCAGTCTTCCCGCCTTCGTCGAACCCGGCCGAGCTGAAATGCGCGATCCCGAGACTGGTGGGAATGCCGTAGTCGGTGATGACCAGCGGGAGGCCGCGATGGTATGCCTTCAGATCCTGAAGGTAGCCCAAGAAGGGATTGCTTCCATCGGCATCCCGGACGGCCTGATACCGCGGATCGCGGTTGATGAAGTCCGGGTAGAAAGGAACGACGTTGTACGCGGCGAAATATCCGGCCGCACATCCAGGGCGGGGACGCAGGTGGGTGGGATCAATCGACACGCCGTCATCGTCGTCGTAAGGGCCGGCGGGCGAGGGTACGCGCTCACCCTGGGCACGCCGGATGGAAACTTCCTCGAGCAGGGTGCTCTCGGTCGGATGACGCATCGGGTCGAGGGTGGGCCAACTGAGGAAAGCAACTGGGTGCTGCCAGTTGTATTTGCCCACCTCGTATTCCACCACGTGGTTGATCATCTGGGCGAGGAAGATTTCTGTAGGGCTGCCCGCCGGCACCTCGATATAGGTTCCCCGGTAGTTTTGCATGTCAGGATGAAGCAGATTGTTCCCCGTCGCCACATGGGACAGCCAGGTCTGCCCCACGATAAACCCGGCTACCCACGGAGCTACGTTGTACGGGTAGACTCCTCCGGCATGCCCGCGGCCCGCGGCGACATCGCCTTGCCCGTGGATCACATCAATTGTGTCGCGGATGTCTCTCTGGCAAGTTGGGTAGTACGTGCCCTCGAACATGTCGTCCCGCGGCGGATCCCCGAAGGAGACGCCTTGCAGGAGCCACAGCGGTCGTCGGGCAGGGTTGCTGTTGAACTCGAATAGCGCCCGGTAAAAGGCCGGAGGAAGGACCGTGTAAACGCGGATGGAGTTCGCGCCCAGATCGCTGATCTTGTTCAACCAGTCTGTGTAGACGGCGGAATCCGAGACGCCCTCAACGGGGAAATGACCGGGCAGTGTGGGGGTGAGACTGACGCCTGCCAGATACACCGGCTTCCAGCCGTCTCCAGCCCGCAAAGAAAAAGACTCGCCTTCCACCCGAACCGGGTAGTGCAGATCTTTCGCGCGCTCCACGGGGTGGAATTCCAGGCTGGCTTTGCGCACGTCACCCGAGAGGTTGTAGAGCTCTCCCAGGTTCTTCAGCGCCAGCGGGTTGTTCTCGTCCTTCGCCAGGGCAAGTTGAAACTCCTGCACGGCGTCCCGGTTGCGTCCCATCTTGCGATACAGAGCCGCCTGGGCAGTGTGCACATCCGCCGTTTCCACGCCTTGCTGGTGAAGCTGATTAAGGAGCCTAGTGGCTTGGTTGAGTTTACCCAGCTCGATCTCGGTGTAGGCGTATCCCAGGGTGATGTCGACTACCTGGGGCGCAAGGTCGTGGGCCCGCCGAAAATAGGGTTCCTCCGCGGTCTTGGGATTGCCCAGCTTCAGATAATCCCAGCCCATCAGTGCCAGGATTGCGGTGTCGTTGGGATCGATCAGATTGGCGCGGCGGAGGAGCTCCAGCGACCGCGCATAGTTCTGGTTCCTGTACTCGGCGACGGCCGCCGTGTAAAGGGGCCCGGTCACGGGCTTGACCCAGAACTCCCACACGTAGGTCGCCGCCGCAATCACGATCAACGAAACAATGATCCGGTTCTTCAACAAGCGCATGCGTCAAGCCCTATGGAGCTGCCCCCACGTGGGCAACTTTCTCCCATTTGCGGAATCCGGTCATAAACCGGAGCACACCCTGAACCCGATAGAAGAGCACGAGCTGGCGGTAGCCGATGTTCTCCAGGACCGCGTACCAAAGGAGGGTCATCAGTTCGCGGAAACTGGGATAGCGCCGGTAGGTCAGTTCTTCCAGCAGGACTGCACCGACCGACAGGAAGGCGCCGTAGACCAAACTGAGGACAACGAAAAGGACAAACAGCGGCACGGGCACCATGCCGAAAATCAAGGCCAACGGAACCATGAAGTAACCCAGAAACTCCACCACGGCCCCCAAACCTTCCACGTACAGGTGGAAGGGAAAACTGAGCAGGCCAATGGCGCCAAAGCGGCTATTGAAGAGTATTTCAGAACTCTTCCAAAGTGTCTGGCACAGGCCCAGTTGCCAGCGCCGCCGCTGGCGTCCCAACATTTTCAGAGTGGACGGGCACTCGGTCCAACAAACCGGGTCGGAGGTGAACTTCATCTTGATCTTGCGTTTATGGTGTATGGCCCAGCGGTGGATCTGGACAATGAGGTCCATGTCCTCAGTAACCGTTTCGTGCTGAAATCCGCCGGTGTCAATCACGGTCTCCCGGTGAAACACCGCGAAAGCGCCCGACACGATCAGTGTTCCTCCGAGCAAATCCCAGCCCGTCCGGCCAAACAGGAAACTGCGCAGGTACTCGACGACCTGGAAGCGCTCAATCCTGGTCCTGGGCAACTTGACCTTTACCACTTTGCCGTCCTGCACTTCGCATCCGTTCAAGATGCGGACGATGCCGCCGCTCGCCACGGTGTTGATGGGGGAACGCACGATGGGGCGCATTAGACGTAACAGAGCATCGCGTTCCAGGATGCAGTCTGCGTCGAGGGTGCAGAAATAGGGCGTCCGGCAGATGTTGATGCCCACGTTCAGAGCGTCGGGCTTCCCGCCATTCTCTTTGCTGACCACCAGAAGGTTCGGGATACGAGGATTCAGATAGAAGCCCCGCAGCGGTTTGGTTTGCAGCCGGGGCCGGTAGATCAGGTCCATCTTGACCAGGCGAAAGGCGGCGATGAGCCGGTTGAGCGTGCCATCGGTGGACCCGTCATCAATGACCACAACTTCCAGGCTGGGGTAGTCTGTCCGGAGGATGGACCGGACAGAGTCCACAATGACCTCTTGCTCGTTCCAGGCCGGCACGAGGATGGTGACGGGAGGCGTGACCGCCGATTCGCGCAGTTCATCCAACCCCTGGTAGGTGAGTCGCCGGTTATGAAGCCATACCGAACCCAGGGACATAATCATCAGCAAGGTATAAGTGCCATTAGCCAGAAAGAAGTAGGACACGATCACCACGTTGAACATGTTCATGGCGTGGTAGAAGACTTGGCGCCACTCTTCCATAGGTTGTGAGATCTCCTCAGCTTGCGGCTGGGCGCATCGTAGCTTCCGCCAGCGCCCGCAGCTCCTCGTCAGGATCCTGACTTGCGACATGGCTGACCCAGGCCCGGATCTGGGGGTCGGGGTGCCGGCCAAAATTCTCCAAGAACTTCTTTCGCAGATTGTGCTCGGAACTGTGGTGCAGGACCGAGACCAGGTAGCTGGTCTTTCCCATGTGCGCGAACTGCTCGATGACCCGACCCTCGACGCCCTCTACTTCGCTGCCATATTGCGCGAGAAGAGCCGGGATAAGCCCCGCGCGCTGCATTTCGTCGGCAATCTGTTCCCGGCTGTAGCGGTCCTCGGTGCTCAGGAAATGCGCGGCTAGGTGGTCGCTGCCCACTCGGCCGAAGACCAGCAACGTCCGCGCCGCTGCTTCCCGTACCATCCAGTGCGGGTCAGTTAGACGTCGTGCGACCTGGGGCGCCTGCGAGAGATACTTGCGCTTGGCCAGGGCACGCACGGCGTGGAGCCGCACAAACCATTGCGGATCCTCGAGCAGCGTCAGCAGCACCGGCGTGGAGCGCGGGTCCGCCAAATGAGAGACCACTGCGGCTGCCCGCGCCCGCACGTCCGGGTTCTCGTCGAAACACAGCCGCGTCACAAAGGCGTCCATCAGGTCCAGCGAGAAGATTCTTGAATCCATCACAAAATCTTCTTCCCACGCCCCCTGACGCTCCACAATTTCCCGGATGATGTCCGTAGCCAGAAAACGAATGCGGCGATGGGAGTGGTTCAGAGATGGGATCAGTCCCACGGCCTGTCGGAGCGGGAAGCTAACCAGGGCTGTCTTGAGGGCGCGCAGGGAGAGCGTCGCAGCAGGCTTGAGCACTACGGCGTGCAATCGCTCCACCAGCGGCGCAAAACTATCCGGCTCTTGAATGGCGGCCAGGGCTCGTACCGCTACCGCCTGCACGTCCGAGTGAGGGTCCTCGAGAGCCTTCACCAGCAACGGCCAACTGGTCCGGTGCCGAATGAGGCCCAGATTATCCGCCGCCTTGGCTCGCATCAGGAAGTGCAGCCGGCCGACGCGCTCCAGCAGAGCTCCTGGGCGGGCGAGGCAGTCGCGGATCGAGGTGGTGTCCACCCGGCTTCGGAGCCGCTGCTGCCAGACGTTCACCAAACCCAGATCTTCGCAGAGTCGGCGCAGGATGGGCACCTGGTCGGACGTCGGTTTCTTCTCCAGGCAGAGTTGCTCCAGGACATAGTCGCGATCCAGCCCCGAGATGCCCTTCAGGACGGCTAATCCTCTGTCGTACTCAAGCTTCTCGGCCAGCACGGCAGCGATGACCGGGCTGTACCTCTGGCGCAGGTCGTCAATGCGCTGGAAATACTTTTCCCGTCGCTGCCGGCGTGCAATCGCCACTACCACCAGGCTGCCGGTGCCCAGCAGAACCACGATCACAATACTGATGACAACTTCGAAGATGTGTTCAATGAGGAAAGGCATGGTCTTCGCGCCAGGTCCCGAGCGTCTTCAACGCGTTCCTGGCTGTCTCGAAAGGCTTGCACGTGCACCATCTAGACGGACGGTGGTCCCGGCTTCCTTGCCTTCCACCTCCCCTCCTGAACGGGGAGACACGTTGGTGGTGGGCCTGCAAGCTTATCGACGGTGCTCTGCGAGAGCATTAGCTCCAGACCGTGGCGGCAACCTGGCGGGCCTCCCGCTCGGTGTCCGGCTGGCAGGAGCCCCTCGGCTGTGCGACGAGTCCCCTTGGAACGCCCGAACCGGCCGTTACAAGTCTCATACGCACCAGTGTTCGGCTGCATCCCTTGGGCCTGCGACTGGGGGCCGCGGGGTTCCGGCACCCCATCGTGGGTGGCACACACCCAGCCTCCGCCGCGCCCCTCCTAAATTAGGACGGCACTATCGTGCTGGGACTCAGGAACAGAGCACGGATTATAAGACCGAAGCCACGTCAAGGCCACATTTTTCCGACGAAGAGAGAATCTCCTGGTGGCGTTGACTATTCGTTGAGTAGTCGGGCAGGCCGCGGGTCAATGTGCCCCCGCGCCGCGCACAAGCCGCAGCGGCTGTTATCAACATTCGAAGGGGAGCAAGCGTCGAGCCGGTCCTTGGCTGTGGGCGGTGCGAGTTTCTAGCGTTCGAGCGGCAACCCGGCCTTCTCCCAACCGGCTAGGCCCTCTTGGTAGACTTTCAGCTTCTCCGCAGCAAAGCCGAAGGTCAGAAGGGCACGTCCCGCAGCCCGGCTGGCGGCGCAGACATCACCCGCGGAGTGCCCGCTTTCGTACAGCACAATGTTCCTGTCTTTGGGCAGACTGCCCTGGCGTTCCTGGACTTTCTCCGCAGGAATGTTGATGGCTCCTGGGATTCGGCCACTCTGGAATTCCTTGGGCTGCCGGACGTCAACGAATAGAACCTTGGCAGAGCCCTCGAAGAGTCGGCGGGCCTCAGTTGTCCCGATCAGGGCGGGCTCCGGCTGCCCGGCATCGTCCTCGCTACACCCCAGCGGAGAACCCTGGAGATGCGTGAACAATGCGGCGCCACTGTTGCCAAAGGTGCCGGGCGAAGCGGAGGGCGAACTCCCCGCGGAGGGCGAAGCGGACGTTGGCTGCGTTCCGGCTTGGGCCAACGTTGTCCCCGCACGGCCCAGTTCCTGCTCGATCAGGCGGGCAAACTCGGCGGACTCGATCGGACCCTCGATCATCTTGTGCCCGACGAAGAATGTAGGTGTGGCGCGCACGCCCAGCGTGTGGCCGTCTTCGAGGTCGCGCCGGACGCGCTCGGCCATCTTGCCACTCGCCAGACATTGGTTGAAGCGCGCGACATCCAAGCCCAGCTCGCCCGCGTAGCGCTTCAGTGCTGGCACGCCAAGGTCAGTCTGGTGTTGGTAGAATCTTTCGGCGGCCTCCCAGAACTTACCTTGTTCGGCGGCGCATTCGCTGGCTTCAGCAGCCGCCTGCGATTGCGGGTGAATACTCTCCAGGGGGAAGTGGCGGAACACGAACCGAATCTGATTCCCGTAATGCGCGCGGGTCCTGCGAACGGCCGGCTCGGCCATCCCGCACGGCACGCACTGGAAATCGCCGAACTCGACCACGCTCACCAGCGCCTGCGGATTTCCTGTGGCATGACTGTCCGGACGAACCAGGCGTTGGAGCAAAGTCTCCGGGGACGCCGTCGCGGCGGGGGGAAGCGTGTGGGAACGCACCAACAAATAGAACCCGGGGGCCCCCACCACCAGCGTTACCACACAGATAGCAAAATACCTCCGCGCCAAGGCGAGCGCGGCCTGCGGCTCCGGATGGGGCGCCGCCCGCGCTGTTACCGAGAGGGCAAAAGCGAAAACAAGCGTGACGCTACCCGCCGAAATCATGCACCAGGTGCACCAAGCGTGCAGCACGAAGGCTTCGATCCCGCTCAAATAAAGGGAAAACAGAAAGCCCGCGCCCGCAATCCCGGTCACCGCCCAGCGGATCAGCTTTGCAGTTCCGGCGGCCACCAGACTCTCAGCAAAAACCAGCAGCGCCAGCGTGACGTACATCAGCACGCCGAACGCAGGCAGAGGAACTCCTAGGAGATGGGAATAGGAACTGGTGCGCACCACATCGCAGCCGGTCCCGCCCCCGAGACAAATCATAGGGCTCGCCGGGGAGGTATAGACCCACAACAGGTACGAGGAGTCGAACAGGCCGACCAGGCTCAGTGCCAGCAGCAACGATTTCCGCATCGCCTCTTATTGTACAACGGCCGGGAAGTTTGGAAACTGATGATTGGAGGTTGTGAACTCCTCGCGTCGTTTCTTCAATCGTCAATCTTCAATCGTCAGTCGTCAATATCAGAACGCCCCGCCGCCGCCACCGCCAAACCCGCCGCCGGAAAAGCCCCCGCCGCCGAAGCCCGAGCCGCCCGAAGAGAGAAAGCCCGAGCCTTCGGACCGCGGCGTAGAAACAAAGGTTGAGGCGGTACGCGATGACATGGCACTCAAGTTGTACATCAGGAGGGACGGCCGGAAAGTGCCATCGTAATGCCCTTGGTACCAATCCGGCGGTTGTTTGTAGATGTTCTCAAACGCGTGTGCCCACTTGCCCTCCACGCCCAGGGCCATCGCATAGGGCAGATACTTGTCAAACATCTCAGGAGAATTCACCAGCCGGGCAAAGTGGTCCTTCTCGGCCCGGTTTATGAACTCCTCGAAGCCGAGGATCTGATTGCGCACGCGTGCGCCGAGTATCGTCCGCGCCGGCATGACCAACGCGAACCCGATCATGATGAGTCCAGAGGCAGCGCTGGCCAGGACCGCCGTGAGCGTGGAGGTCCCGCTCTGTCCGGCCCAGAACACCAGGAGGAATCCGACAACGACCGTCATGCCAATTCCCAGCCCCAGATAGAGATTCCTCACCTTCTGGGGATTGTGTGTGTAATAGCGGCTGGAGATGAGCTGATCGAAAAGTGCTTCCCGAATCCCCGGCAACTTCTGGTAGAACTCATTCTTTAGGCTGGAGAGGCTAACCGTGGCTCCAGGGTGGCCGGGATTGGTGAACATGCCCCGCAGCAATTCGCGTTCATGTTCTTTCAACTTATCCCACTCGGAGTCCGGCTTGAGTAAGCGAAACACGTACTCGCGCGTTTTCCAGAGCAGGCCCGTCTCCTCGCCCTCCTCGATGCGCAGGTAGCCGCGCACCGCCAGGTCCACGAGTGTCGCCGTGATATCCCGCATATCTGGCGTGTTGTCCACCAGCGTGCCCACTTCTCCAGGCGTCAACTTTTCCGGCGGCTCATAGAGCACCATAATCGGCTCGGAAAGGCGCGGATCCCTGCCGCGCTTGTACCACAACCAGAACATGAAAATGAAAACGACGATGGGAACGCCAAACATCCAGTTGGCGCGCAGGAAGCGCCAAGTGAGCGCTGCTGCTCCGGGTTTTGCCACCACGCCCTTGTTCCAGCCGACCACCGCAGTCAGACCCTCGCGGTAGCTGAGGCCGTGCCGCGCGCGGATGGAGACTTGGCTCCCGGTGGTCTCGACATCGGCGTCGGATGTTGTCGAACCGAAGGCGCCCGTATAGGCGGTGGCGCGCAGACCCGGGCCGGCCGCCGCCGCGGGCAGTTTGATCACCGCGCTCGCCTGGTCGATGGGCACGGGCCATTCGGTCCCCGTGGCATTCCAGTAAAGTTCGTCATGCTCGTCGAAGTAGCGGATGGCGTTCTCCACGCGATAGGTGAGCAGCACGGTCTTGGTGGTGTCCTGGGCGCCGGGGATCCAGATTTTGTACTTGATATAGTGCCCCTCGCGGGAGGTCTCGCAGCGCAGATCCTTACCTGTCTCGTCCGTGACACTCAGCAAGTCAACAAAGAGCTTGTAGTTGAACCCCTCGGGTGTTTGGTAATCGACCGGAATGGTGCGGAAGATGCCATTGAACGAGCCAGAAAAGCGGGGCTGGAGCGTTTCCGTGACGGTGAGCGAGCCGTCTGGGTGCACCTCTAGCGCGGCGTTGAAACCCTCCAGCCGCCACGACCGCTCGCCCCGCGCGCGGGCAGGGAGGGAAATCACCGCGAGGCAGATGCCCAGGGTAAAGGCAAACAGCCGACGTCGCAGCATGGGACCTCCTGGCAGGACCCGGCTAAGTACCGGGGGTTTCGAAACGAACTTTGGGCGCTTCCCGCTCGGCGGCGACAGCCACTTCGAAGAATTCGCGCGCCTTGAAGCTGAACATGCCGGCGATGAGGTTGGTGGGGAATTGCGCGATGCGCGTGTTCAGATCGCGCACCACGGCGTTGTAGTAGCGCCGCGCCAGCTGCACCTGCTCCTCAATCTGCGTGAGTTCCGACTGAAGCTGAGTGAAGTTCTCCACCGCGCGCAACTGCGGGTAAGCCTCTGCCACGGCGAAGAGCGATTTCAGGGCTTCGGTGAACATGCCCTCGGCCTGGGCCTTCGCTGCCGGGCTGCCGGCCGACATAGCATGCGCCCGCGCCTCCGTGACCTTCTCGAAGGTGGTCCGTTCGTGCGCGGCATAGCCCTTTACCGTCTCGACCAGGTTGGGAACCAGGTCGTAGCGCCGTTTCAGTTGCACTTCGATGTCAGCCCAGGCGTTGTCCGACTGCACGCGGAGCTTGACCAGGGTGTTGTATGCCAGGATGACGAAGAACACTAGAACTACGAGCAGGATGAGCAGAACCCAGCCGATCATATGCCTCCTTTGCCGTCCTCGGGATTCCGACAGAGGGCCGAGATCGTTCCAATTGTGGACCCACTATACCCGTCCTCTCCGCCACTGTAAAGCTGACCTGCGGTTCCTGCCTTCTGTCTGTGGGACCCCTGCCGCGCAGGTCGGGAAAAGACATGTTTGACATTCTGCCCCATGGGATTTAATCTCAGCGCCAATAGCCGGTCTGTATCCTCGTCCAACCGGGGGCACAGCAGGTTGAGTCCAGCCCGAGGGAGGTTTCCATGCGGCGGACCATCACATCTTTTCTTCTCGCTCTGAGCCTTGTTCTGGGAGCAGCGGCGGTGCGTGGCGGTGACCTTTCGACAGCGGCGCCCGAAGAGTTGCTGCGCGTCTATGCACAACTGCGCCAACTCACGGTGAGCGGCCAGTCGGCGCTCACCGAGAACGTAGTCTTCAAGCGCGATGCCGCCACTTTCACTTTCGTCAATGGCCATCTGACCTTTGCTGCGCCGGTAGGGGGGCGTGTATTAGGCGCGGTCTTCGAGGGGCAGGGAACCGTCCTCATCAATCCACCGACGCCCATGGACCAGCGCCAGATCGCACGCTTCACGAAAAGTTCCATGCTCCAGGACGAGTTCCGCCAGGCGGTGTTCTTCTTCACGGACGATTCCTGGAGCGAATTGCAGAAGGCCCTGAAGATACAAGGTGGCGGGGCTGCCTCGGCGGCTGGTGGGGCCCTCGCGGCGGCCGAGAAGAAGTACGCGGAGAACTTCAACGATTGGTGGGGCAACGAAGCCAAGGGAAATTTCCAGATGCGGAACCTGTCGGCGCGCATGCTGGCTGACCTTGCCGATCCCACCAGTCGCGGCTTCTTCCTGGCCGATTTCAAAGGCGAAAGGTTCGGTGACCTGATCTATCAGGTCAGTTGGAATCGTGACTCGCTGCTCCTGCCGGATTTCGCCAAAGGCGAAGAGGTGATGCTGCTTCATTACAACCGGAGCAACTATTTCGAGTGGTGGTCCGGGTTTCATCTGGCGGAGGAGTACGCGCGCGCACTGCGGCCCGACCATCGCACCCTCCTGGCACATTGTCGCCAGGCTCACATCGACGCGGAAGTGGCTAAGGATAATCGCCTGGCGGCCACGGCAGACCTGGAATTCGAAGTGCTGTCCGGCCCAGCGCGCCTCCTGCCGCTCAACCTGCGGGGAGTCTTGCGGATTTCGGATATCCAGGATGGCGAGGGCAAGAAAGTTGCGTTCATTCAAGAGGGCCGGGAACTGGACAACGACCCTTGGCTGATTCTGCCCGAGCCGGCCAAGCCGGGCCAGATCTACAAGATGCGAATCGCCTACGCCGAGGACTCCACGCGTGATAGTCGCATCGTCCACCAGCGGGGTTCCGGGCTCTACTACGTGACGGCGCGCGAGTCGTGGTTCCCGAGCTTTGGGGCTTTCGACGACCGCACGCAATATTCCCTGCACATCCGTTCGCCCAAGAAATTCAAGTTCGTGGGCACGGGCCGCCTGGTCAAATCGGAGAAGGTCAAAGACTTCCTGGAAACGGATTGGCAGTCGGAGATTCCCTACAGCGTGGTTGGCTTCAACTACGGCGATTTCGTGGACAAGAGTCAGTCGGACCCCAACCTCACCGTTACGGCCTACAGCGGGAAGGAGATTCCGGACGAGCTAAAGGCTCTCTCTTCGGCCATGGACATGGCGGACTTGGCTGCGGGGCCGGCGCATGGTTCCGTGGACGCAGACTTGGGCATCTCGCGCGGCGGGTTCAACACGACCAGCACGTTGCAGTACGCGGCGGGCCTCAGTTTTCAGGCTCTCAAGTTCTTCGAGTACCTGTTCGGGACGCTGCCTTTCAAGGCGGTATCCGTCACGGAGCAGCCCGTGCGCGGCTACGGCCAGAGCTGGCCCACGCTGATCTTCCTGCCTTACGATTCCTTGCTCGATGCAACCACCCGGAACAGCCTGCACCTGCAGGACTCCGGCGAAGAGCGCGAGTTCTACAACGTGGTTGCCGTGCACGAGATGGCTCACCAGTGGTGGGGCCACCTAGTGGGCTGGAAGACTTACCACGACCAATGGCTCTCCGAAGGCATCGCCGAGTTCTCCTCCGCCCTCTTTCTGAGACAGTTCGAACCGAAAAAGTGGAACAGCTTCTGGGAGTTGAAGCGCCGCTGGCTCCTGAACAAGAACCGCGTCGGGGAGCGTCCGGTGGATGTTGGCCCTCTGTGGCTCAATTTCCAGTTGAACGAACACAATGAATACGGCAATTCCATGATCTTGACGTATTACAAGGGTGCCTACGTTATGGAGATGTTGCGCGCCATCATGGAGAACCCGCGCGACAAGAACCCGGACATGCGCTTCATCAATATGATGCACGACTTCACCACCACCTATGCCGGGAAGAATGCTTCCACCGACGATTTCCGCCAGGTCGTCGAAAAGCACATGGGTGAACCCATGGATTGGTTCTTCAACGAGTGGATTTACGGCGCGGAGACTCCGACCTACGACTTCAAATACCAGCTCAAACCGGGCGACGGCGGCAAGACGGTGGTGTCCCTTTCGCTCAAGCAGTCCGGCGTGTCCGACTCGTTCCAGATGCGGGTGCCATTGTACGCGTTCGTCAGCGGCCAGCCGCGCCGTCTGGGACTCCTGAGGATTCAAGGCAACAGCACCTTCACGGGCGATGTGCCTCTGCCCTTCCAGCCCGAGAAGATCACCCTGGACGAGACGCACAGTATCCTCGGCACGATTCGGCAGTAGGCGCGCTCTCTGGTTGTCCTCTGCCGTCCAGGCTGCTATGCTCCGCCTCGCCTGACTTCGTCCGGCCCCATCCGCAAACGGCAGCGAGCGGTGGAGGGCCGACCTTACGGAGGAGTAGCGGTGAGAATCCTCGTCACGGGAGCCTCGGGACTTATTGGCTCGGCGCTGGTCTCGTTCCTCGGCGCGGGTGGACACGCTGTGACGCGCCTCACACGCGCGCAGCCGCGGCCCGGACAGGCCGAGGTTTACTGGGACCCGGCGGCAGGGACGTTAGACCCGATGGTGCTGCAGGGGCTCGACGCCGCAGTGCACCTCGCCGGCGAAAGCATCGCCCAAAAGTGGACGCCCGAGAGCAAGCCAAGGATCCTCAAGAGCCGCGCCCGGGGAACGCGGTTACTCAGCGAGTCGTTCGCTCGACTAACGCAGCCGCCCCGCGTTTTTATGTGTGCTTCGGCCATCGGCTACTACGGGAATCGGGGTGACGAGATTCTGACCGAAGAGAGCGCTTCCGGCTCGGGGTTTCTGGCCGAGGTCTGCCGGGAATGGGAGGCGGCTTGCGAACCGGCGGCCCGGAAGGGAATTCGAGTGGTCAACCTGCGCACCGGCGTGGTGCTCAGTCCTACCGGTGGGGTGCTGGGAAGGATGTTGTTCCCATTCAGGCTGGGCCTGGGCGGGAGAATCGGCAGCGGCAAGCAGTACATGAGTTGGATTGCGATCGACGATCTGGTCGGCGCCATTCTCCACGCGCTTACTTGCGATAAGCTCAACGGCCCGGTGAACGCGGTGGCGCCGAATCCGGTAACGAACCTTGAGTTCACCAAGACCCTGGGGCGAGTGCTGCGCCGGCCGACGGTGTTCCGGGTGCCGGCGTGGGCGGCACGACTGGCCCTGGGCGAGATGGCCGATGATTTGCTCCTGGCCAGCGCCCGCGTCGAGCCGACGCGATTGGCCTCGAGTGGCTACGTCTTCCAATACCCGGAACTCGAAGGCGCGCTGCGGCACGTGCTGGGGAAATGACCGGGTAGCGGCGGCCTTCAGGCCGCCATCGCAGTGTCGTCCTAAAGGACGACGCTACGTTCCTGTCGCCCCGTAGCGGCTACGCGTTCCTGTCCCCTCGTAGCGGCGGCCTTTAGGCCGCCATCGTTCCCTCCCTTAGAAAATCCTTGACAATCTCGGCTAGGTGTGTTAGACTAACAGGTTAGGCTGACAAAATATCCGCGGCCGGTCGCGCCCCCCGGGTGACGAATCCTGCGGGCGGCGGGCCGGAACAGCGACCTCCCCCTCTTCGCCCGAGGAGGGGGCTCAAGGAGTGGTCGCGGCCGGGTTTGTCGGTCTGGCCACCTCCGGCCCCCCGCCGGGGCGGGAGGAAATCCACGAAGTTCCCCTTCTCACCCGAGGAGTGGACAAGGAAGGAACCATGCCTCTCATTCGACGTACCATGACACCCAAAGAGATCGCGGCCCGACACCGCAACGCCCGGAAATCCACCGGCCCGCGCACCGCGCGTGGTAAGCGCCAAGTGGCCCGGAACGGTTCCCGCGCCGCTGCGGTCCGCACGGGGCCCCTGTACACCATGCCGGATCTGGCGGAAAAGCCGGAGGACTACCGGCAGCTCTTGGAGGGACTCCGGGGGGCGTTCCAGCCCGCCAATCCCGCCGAGGGTCTGCTGGTTGAGGAGATCGCGCTGCTTCACCTGCGCAAGCGGCGCAATCAGCAAGCGCAGCAGGGCCTGATTCGAAAGAGCCTGGGCAGGCTCGCCCGCGAGCGCTCCGAGCGCTTGCTGGAGATCACCCAGGAGAGCAGCAGCTTTTCCCACAAGCAGGCGGACGAAATTGGCCTGGCGAACATCGACGATTCTCCTGCCAAATTCAAAGAACTGACGCGGCTCCTGGACATGGTCAGCCAGGAAGTTGACCGGGGCGAGTTCTCGGAGGAGGGCGGCAAGCTGCTCTTCAAGGTCTTCGGCCCGAATCCCTCCATGCGCGCTGCCCGCATCATTGGCTTCTACAGCCACTGCCGGGATTGTGTGGCGGGTTTTCGCCCGCCGGACAGCGAGGAAGAAAACGGCTCGACCTGCGGACCCGCCAACTCCGAGGCTGATCTGCCCGCTGCCTACCAGTCAGGTAACGGCTACACCGAGGACGACCAACGGATCCTCAACCAATCGATCTACGACGATTTGCGCGCGGCGCTGCTCGAAGAGAGGCTTCTGACAGGCAAGAGGTACGAGCGCTACCTTGACGAGCACGTGCGAAGCTTTCCGGCCGTACGCGCCGAGGCGTTGGCGCCGTCGGAGAGCGAATGGCGCATGCCGCTGCGGCAGGAACAACTCCTCGACCAGCAGGTCGAGCGCAAGACCCGGCTGCTGCTCTTCATGCAGTGGGTGCGGCGGAAGTTGCCTAGAACCAGAACCCCTATATAGTCAAAAAAGCAAAGCCAGTATGTGGTGCAGAATGAGCGAGTTACAATTTTCCATAGCGAGGCAAAGCTAGTATGTTATTGAAAAATAAGGTAGGTGTTGAAAAATTAGGCAAAGCCAGTAGGTGTCCGTAAATCAATCACATACTAGCTTTGGTTTTTTGGAGTGTGGCGATGTTGCCGCCGCTCTTTGAAGGGCGTGTGAAAGACGCTCGCAGTTGTGCGGCTCCGCCGCTGGGCTGTGCGGAAAGGCTTAGCCTTTCCGTCGGACTTACCCCCTCCCCCCAACCCTCTCCCCC
>JBEKCQ010000015.1:0-34619 GCA_050014795.1 Terriglobia bacterium
CGCCAACCCGACCACTGCGGGAACCACCGGATCGAACTACTACTTCACTGACGAATCCGGCGTGATTCGCCAGAACAGCACGACCGGCGCTACGGCGGCGGATTCACCGATCGGTGGTTAGTGGCACGCCTGGAGCAGCTCTACTGATATTTCCGCGGGGGGAGCCAAGCGGTTCCCCCTTTTCTTTTCGGCCCAATGCGCTGGGGCCAACCGCTGGAACCATCCTACCCTTGTTTGTCATAACTGCATCTATACAGCATCAGAAGCTAGAAGATTGAAAAGGAGTCGGCGTTTCGCCGTTCAAATCAAGATTAGGTTTTGTCATGCGTAACAGAGTCGCTTGCAGGTTGTGGTTAAAGGAACGTCATACGCTAGCGTTCGCGATGTAGTTTAAGAACGGAACTGGCGTTACCGTAGAGGGCAGACCGAGGTTTAAAAGGAAATGACCAAGCTTGAAGTCTTTCCTTTTGTCACTGATAAGGCGTTGGCAGACAGCTATCGGATTTGTTCGCGACGCGGGTGTTGTGTGCCAAGCATTCGACTCTGGCGGTAGTCTGAGCTACGATGAAGGGAACATGGCCGCCCGTGACAGACGCTCTTGATGGGCAGAGGATGAGGTCGACCTGGGGTAGTGGCGAAGGAGGGGCTGTGGAGCAGCAGAGAGTCCAACGGTTGGAGTCAACCAGGAAAGCTCTTGACGAGCTCGCTGGAGATATCCAGCACGGGCAATATCCCGTGGCGATGCTGGATGACTTCAAGGAATCAGTGGACCACGTGCGCACCATAGTGGAGGCACGAGTGAGTCCACGTTTGACCTGGAGCAGAAGCTGGTGGAATACCGTCTGCGGCGCTCCCAGAAACTGCTCCAGCAAATCCAGATGGATATTGACATCTCGGAGATTGAAATCCACACCCCCGGCATCGTGGAATTCCAGCGCACAGTTGAATCACTCAATGGGCGCCTGAACCGACTCCTACGTTCCGGCGGGTAGAAGCTGCCGTGGGCTCCCGCGCGACCCACCCACACACTGCATGACGCGACCCAATAGGGGTGCATTCACAAGGACGAAACTCTCAGGAGCAAGACGCAGCGACGTGTCAGAAGCGTTCCCTTTTGGCAACACCTGACCCCAACACATTTTTTCGGGGCAGTTTTAACCGGATCTGGTTTTCGACAGCCAGATGACCTTGGGTCCAGCCTCAGTTGGATCTTGTTCGCTGAGCGAAACTCTCGTAGGGGAGATCAGAAAGCTACCGGCACTGTCCTAATACGGCTTGAAGGTTGTTTCAGTTTGACTTTCTCTTGGCCCGCATCTCGGTCTGCAGCTTCTTCACTCTATCCAGAATTTCCCTTTTGTCGAGCAGCCCCTTCTCGCTTAACAGTTCCACCAGCGCGTTTAAGGTGAGCGTGTTGGAATAAGCCTGCTCTTGAAAGCTTCTAGTTTCACGCCTTCTCTCTTGTACCATGTCGGAACCTCCTGGTCATTTCCAGCCGCTAAGGCTCTTCCAGACCCTACCCCCAGCGGTTTCTGCGGCCCTTGGCCGGCGTGGCTGGTAACGGCCCATGAATCCGGCGGAAATTGAAACCGCCAAAATGGAGTTCGAAGACCGCATCCAGATTATCCCACTTTTTTGAGAAGCCATTCGGGAGTCTTGTCATGCAGCGCCATCGCCTCCGTGGCCGCCATCACTCCGGCCCTCGGGAGAATTGGGAAGCGGTCAAGGATAGGTACGGAAGAATCGTTGGGTGGCGCGCATATCGCGCTGTTGGCGATTAAGGCGGGACCACACTAACACGTCTTACAGCCACAGATCGCACCGTCGCCGCGGCGACGACCAAGCGCCACCCACTGGAGGGCCAATTCAGTAGGAGTGAAGGTTGGAGGCGCGGGTGGGAATCGAACCCACGTATAAAGGTTTTGCAGACCTCTCCCTTACCACTTGGGTACCGCGCCTCAAGAAAAAAGGAAAAATATGGAGCGGGAAACGGGATTCGAACCCGCGACTTCGACCTTGGCAAGGTCGCACTCTACCACTGAGTTATTCCCGCTCGCGCCGATCGAACGCAACTTTCAATTCTTTTCAGTTAAATTATAGGAACTCGTCCTTGCCCCTGTCAAGCCGCCGGCGGGCGACGAGCCTCACGCGGCGGCTGTCACCAGGGCTTCGCGCAAGAACCTGGCGGACTCTTCCGGGGGCGTGGGGTTGATATAGAAGCCCGTGCCCCACTCGAAACCTGCCACCTTGGTCAGTTTGGGCATGATTTCCAGGTGCCAGTGGTAGTAGTCGTTGGAGGCTTCGGGGAAGGGCGAGGTGTGAATGACGTAGTTGTACGCCGGAGAGTCCAGGACTTTGTCGAGCCGTGTCAGCATATCCTTCAGCAGGGCGGCCAACTGTTCGAACTCGTGCTTCTGGGACTCTTCGAAGGCCGACTGGTGCACCCTGGGGACGAGCCACATCTCGAAGGGGAAACGCGGGGCATAGGGCGCCAGGGCGATGAAGGCCTGGTTCTCGGAGATGACGCGGACGCTGTCTTCCAGCTCCTGCCGCATGATGTCGCAGAAGATGCAGCGTTCCTTGAAATTGTAATACTCCTTGGCGCTGTCCACTTCCTCGCGCACGCGCTTGGGTACGACGGGCAAGGCGATCAACTGCGAGTGCGTGTGCTCCAGCGAGGCGCCGGCGGCCTCACCGTGATTCTTGAAGATGAGGATGTACTTGAAGCGCCGGTCTTTCTTGAGGTCCAGGATGCGGTCGCGATAGGCCCACAGCATGTCTTCGACGCGCCGGGCGGTCATGGTGGCCAGGGTCAACTGATGTTCCGGGGTTTCGATGATCACCTCGTGCGCGCCGATGCCATTCATCTTGTCGTAGAGGCCCACGCCCTGCCGGTTGAGCGTGCCTTCAATGCCGAGGGCCGGAAACTTGTTCGGCACGATGCGCAACGTCCAGCCGGGCGTGTCCTTGGCGCCGGCGCTGCGATAAGCGTGAATCTCCGGCGGGGTCTTCGATTCATTGCCGGGACAAAAGGGGCAAAAGCCGGAGCCGTGGATTTGGACCTTCTCGCGGACGAAGTCCGTGGGACGTTTGGCGCGGTCAGTGGCAATGATCACCCACCGGCCGGTGATGGGATCTTTTCTCAGTTCGGGCAAAGTCTTTGCTCCTCGTTCGTGATCTCAGAGCCAGCTCGCCTGTCGCGTCGAGGCGAAGCGAATCGGCGTGACGTCTAGCCCTTGAAAGCGTCCTTGATGAGTCGCACCTGGTACCCGGCTTCAGGGTCCCGGAACACGCTGACTATATCAAACCGGTAGCTGACCGGCTTTCTCTCCAGCCGCCGCAGATACTCGTGCGCGGCCTTGGCGATGCGCTTCTGCTGGGCCCGGGACACCGCGGCTTCGGGCGGTCCCGCCTCGGCCGAGGTTCGCGTCTTGACCTCTACGAACGCCAGGATGGGCCCATCCCAACCGGTCAGGTCCAATTCGCCCGCGCCGGCGCGTGCCCGCCGGTTGCGGGCCACCATGGTATATCCGGCCTGGCGAAGATACCAGTAGGCCAGCGTCTCCCCGCGCGCGCCCGTCTCCAGGTGTGCTGCTTTTCCGGTGGGGGACGCACGCCGCGCCCGCTGGCGCTCTTTCCAGACCAGCGCCCGATATATGAGACGAGCGAACAGATTCACAGACAACCTTGAATGATGAATGCAGAATGCTGAATGATTCACTCCCTCAGCCGTTCGGGAGGTCCTAGAAGTTCATCATTCCGCATTCATAGTTCATCGTTCCGCTTCTTCGATGCACCGCTCCAGCACCTCGAGCGCGAAGTCAATCTGCTCGCGCTCGACGATCAGAGGCGGCATAAAGCGCACCGTACTCTCCCCGCAGCCCAGAATCAACACGCCCTGTTCGAAGGCGCGGTGGACCACCTTCTTGCGCGCCTCGGGGTGGGGCTCGCGCGTTTCCTGGCTTTTCACCAGCTCAATGCCAATCATCAAGCCCAAGCCGCGCACGTCGCCCACGATGGGATGCTTCTCCCGCCAGTTCGCCAGCCGCGCCAGGATGTACTCACCCATGCGGGCCGCGTTCGAGATGTACTTCTCTTCCAACAGGCGGATGGTCTCCACGGCGGCCGCACAGCAGACTGGATTGCCTCCGAAGGTGGAAGCATGCGCTCCCGGACCCCAGTTCATGACCTCGGCGCGGGCTACCATGATGCCCAGGGGCATTCCCGAAGCGACGCCTTTAGCGGTGATCAGGATATCCGGGGCCACGCCGAAGTGCTCGCACGCCCACATCTTGCCGGTCCGCCCCATGCCGCACTGGACTTCATCAAAGATGAGCAGGATCCCGTGTCGGTCGGCCAGTTGCCGCAACCGGGCGAGGAAATCCCTGGGGGGGATGACGTAACCACCCTCGCCCTGAACCGGCTCCACTACGATGGCGGCCACTTCCTCGGGCGGTACCGCCGTCTTGAACAGCTTCTCGATGAGGCCGATGGAGTCGCAGCTGCACTCGCTGGGCTTATGACCGACGGCGCAGTGGTAGGGGTTGGGATAAGGGACGTGCGACACCCCGGGCAGCAACGGACCGAACCCGTTGCGCTGCACGGCCTTCGAGGCCGTGAGCGAGAGCGCCCCGAAGGTGCGGCCATGGAAGCTGCCGAGGAAAGCTATGTAGCGATGTCGCTTGGTGTGATAGCGCGCCAACTTCATCGCTGCTTCCATGGCTTCGGTGCCTGAGTTCCCGAAGTAAACCCGCTTGGCAGAATTGCCGGGGGCAATTTGGGCCATCTTCTCGGCCAGTTGGGCCAGCAGGGAATAGTAGAAGTCGGTCCCCGACATGTGGATGAGGGTTTCCGCCTGGCGTTGGATGGCGCGGACTACGTCCGGGTGGCAATGGCCGGTCGAAACGACGGCGATGCCGGCGCTGAAATCGAGGAAACGGTTGCCGTCCACGTCCTCCACGATCATGCCTTCCCCGCGCTGTGCCACCAGGGGGTAGTCGCGCGTATAGGAAGGGGAAACATACTGATGGTCGAGGGCCAGGACCTTGGAGGCCTCGGGCCCGGGCAGCGGCGTCTTAATCTGCGGTAGTTTGCTGTTCATGGTTTCGCTCCTCTAGCTTGAGATTTGCTCCGCAAGCGGCTGGATGGTTGAGGGGAGGACAAACCAGAGGAGAATTAGTCGCCACCAAAGAGATTGGGGCGCGCTAACTGGGGAAGAATAAACCGTAGAATGAAGGGAGCCATGCTCACTTCCGTTTCCATCGCGTTCCAGTCTTCGTATCTTCCAGTATAACGCCGACGCTCAACAAGTCGGCACGAATTTTGTCGGAGCGCGCAAAGTCGCCCCGGCGCCGCGCGGCGTCGCGCTCGGCGATCCGTTTCTCGATTTCTTCGTCTGCCAGAGGTTTTACAGGTACGGAGTCTGCTGTAACGCTGCCCTCGACGGTCTTCACAAGGCCGAACTGGCGCAGCTTGGCGTGGTCGGTATCCTCCAGCACGGCGAAGACGCGGTCCCAGCGTTCCAGGACATCGAGGATGACCGGCCGATTCCCTTCACGGAACTCGCCGTGGTCCATGGCTGTGTTGGCATCCCGGACCAGGTCGAAGATGGCCGCCAGCGCTTCGGCGGTGTTGAGGTTGTCGTCCAGGGCGTCTTCGAAAGCCTGCCGGGCCGCCTGCGCGCGCGCCTGAAGCTCAGGATTTTCTCCGACGGGAAACTTCTCCTCGGTCAGCCGGGAGCGGAGATTCCTCAGCCTCTCGATAGAGTGCTGGGCCTGGTGCAGGCCGTCGAAGGTGAAATTGAGCTGCTTGCGATACGGCACCGAAGCCAGAAGATAGCGGATGGCCGTGGGCTTATGCCCTCGAGCGATGAGGTCACGCAGAGTATAGAAATTGCCCAGGGACTTCGACATCTTCTCGCCGTTCACGATCAGGTGCTCGGCATGCAGCCAATAGCGCACAAAAGGTTTGCCCGTGGCGGCCTCGCTCTGGGCAATCTCATTCTCGTGGTGCGGGAAAGTCAGATCGATTCCGCCGGAGTGGATGTCAAAGGTCTCGCCCAGGTAGCGCATCGACATCGCGGAGCACTCGATGTGCCAGCCGGGCCGGCCGGGACCGAGCGGCGTCTCCCAGAAAGGCTCGCCCTCCTTGGCGGCCTTCCACAGCACGAAGTCGCGGGCGTCGGTCTTGTCGTACTTGTCGGTATCCACGCGTGCCCCAGGGCGGAGCCCTGACAGGTCCACTTGCGCCAGCTTGCCGTACGAGGGGAAACTCCGCACACTGAAATAGACTGACCCGTCGCTGCGGTAAGCGTAACCCTTCGCCTCGAGTTCCTGGATGAGCTTCACCATGTCGTCAATGTGGTCAGTGGCGCGGACGGAGATTTCGGGAGTCTCCAGATTCAGGAGTTGGCGGTCCACTTCGAAGGCCTGGATGAACTTGTCGGTATAGTCGCGGAGCGGAATCCCCGCGGCCTTGGCGCCGCGGATGGTGTTGTCATCCACGTCAGTCAGGTTCATCACCTGCAAGACTTCGTAGCCGCGGTACTTCAAGTAGCGGCGCAGGATGTCCTGAAAGACAAACGTCCGGTAATTGCCGATGTGTCCGTAGTCGTACACCGTCAGGCCGCAGGTGTACATGCGGACTTTGTCCCCTTCCAGGGGCGTAAAGTCTTCCACCTGCCCGGATAAGGTGTTATGGAAGCGGAGGGCCATATAGCGTGCTGCGTCGGGAGATGTCCAAACACTCGATTTTATCGGCATCGGGGAGGCTCAGTCAAGGAAAGCAGAGACTGCGTTTTGGATGCGCCCTCATCTCGGCGCAGGCCAGTGGCCACAAGGATGGGGCCGGTGGTCATTGCAGGGCTCTGCGGTTATTAGGGGACGAACGTCAAGTCGCGAAACCAGAGCGTTCCCTGGGGGCAGTTCTTGACGTTCTCGTAGGTCACGAAGAACACAATCTTGTTGATCGCATTCTTGTTCAAACCCTCGGGGAGCGGAGCGAGGAGCGGGGTCTGCTTGAAATCCTGGAGCCCAATTGAGAATTCCTGCCAATCATCGTCGATGGCGCGTTTGCCCTGATGGTACTGGTGCACGGACGGGATCACGTACATCACCCGTTCCTTCTCGCCAGTCGCCTGCGGGTCGTCGGCGGCGAGCCGGACCCCAAAATCCGGTTTCCCGCCTGGCGTTGTGCCCGTGGCCCGGCACGCAAACTTTATTGTCCGGTAAGCCATGCGGTCACAGGGCGTACGGTAAAAGGTCATAAAGCCGCCCGAGCTAGCTTCAGAATAATTCGCCAGCACACTCAGACGAGCTCCATAGGAGAACGACGCCTCGCCACGCTCGCTGACGGTCCACATCAAGTCGCCTGGTTTTGTGCCCCAGGCTGTCAGTGCGCTTTTGAGCTTCGGGTTCTGGGCCAACGAGTTGAAAATGGCCCCGCCCTGCGCATCGAAGGCAACATGAACGGGTGGCTTGGTCGGGCTCACGACTGCTGAGGAAGTTCCAGCATCGGCTCCCGGCTTCAGGCGGTCCCGCCAACCGCCGACGTTCAGCCCGACGAACAACGCCGCCAGCACGACTAGGGCGCCGCCAGCAAGTAAGACGATCCATTTCTTTCCCAGGCGGTGCGGGCGGGCCGGCACGACGGCCGCCGGTCTCGCAGCGGGGCCCTGCTTCAATTGCGTCAGATCGGCGAGGATTTCGGCAGCGCTCTGGTAACGAGCGGTGCAGTCTTTCGCCAGCGCCTTCATGATGATCTGTCCCAGTTCCTTTGGCAGGGCCGGGTTCACGCTGGTGGGTGAGGCCGGGGCTTCGTTGAGAACGTTGGCAAAGACAGCCGTGATGGTTTTACCCGCGAAGGCCTGCGCGCCTGTAGCCATTTCGTAGAGCACCGCGCCGAGAGAAAACAAGTCGCTGCGCCCATCTAAGGTCTCGCCTCGAATCTGTTCGGGAGACATGTAAGCCGCCGTCCCAATCAAGGCGCCGGGAGTAGTGAGATAAGGGTCGGCTGCCCGCTTGGCCAGGCCGAAATCGAGAATCTTTACCTGACCACGCTTGGTCACATAAATATTCCCTGGCTTGATGTCCCGATGGATAATCCCGCTGGAGTGTGCCGCATCCAGGGCATCAGCAATCTGGATGGCCAGGTCGAGCACGACCTCGATCTCCTGGGTCTTACCCTCGATCAGCTGCTTGAGCGTTTGCCCCTCCTGGAGCTGCATGACTATGTAGGGCCGCCCTTCGTACTCGCCAGCCTCGTACACGGTGCAGATATTCGGGTGCTCAAGCGCCGAGGCCGCCCGGGCTTCGCGCTTGAAGCGGACCAGCGCTTCCGCGTCCTTAATCAACTCGGCGGGAAGAAACTTGAGGGCCACGAATCGGTCGAGCTCGGTGTCTCTGGCCTTGTACACGATACCCATGCCGCCGGCACCGATCTTCTCGAAGATGACGTAGCGCGCCACGGTCTTACCGATCATCAGGTCGGCTCTGGGCATTACGCGTAGTATACCACAGCCATGGCAGCCGCGAATCAAGACGGCAAGCCCTGCAGAGGCATTTTGCGGCTAGGAAAACCGCCTGGCGCGGCTGACAACTCCCGAGTGCAAATCCACAAATCCTTCTGACAAGTTCCTGCATCAAAGTAACTACGGAGGATTCCCAAAGAATGCCACGATGTATTAGCGACTACTTGAAGCAGGAACACGAAGAACTCTCGCGATTGCTCAATAAACTCACCGATCAGCTCCGCGCGCTGCCGCTGGCGCGCGACACAACGGAGACGATTGAACGGCTGCGGAAGCTCAGCGCGCAGATTTCTCGCCGGCTCCAAACGCATCTGGAAGAAGAAGAGAAGATCTTGTATCCGGCCCTGGAGGAGCACGTCCAGGGAGTTACGACCACGCTCGATCGCATGCGTCTCGAACACGACACGGGCGAGGCCGCCGCCGAAGCTTTCTGGCAGAGCATCGAACGCCTGACGGAAAGCGGCCGAAACCGTGGGGATGTGGCGGAGTCAGGCCGGCGCTATGTCCAGTGGGTCCGCGGGCACCTGCTCAGCGAAAACGGTCGACTCTTTCCGCTGGTGGAGCGCCGGCTGAATCCTGAAACGCAGCGGCAGATCCGCCGCGCCATGGAAGAATTGAGCCAGGAAACCGAGGCGCGCGTGGCGGAAGGTTCAACAGGGCCTGCCCAGGCCTAGCAGGCTACGGGAAGAGGCGCCGCCAGTTTCATCTTGATACCGCCGGGGGGAGGAACTCTTCCTCACGCGAGTTGACAGCTTGTGAGATCCTTCGTCGCTTCCGGTTCCTCAGGATGACAGCCCCACACGCTTCTTTAATATCCTGCTAGTACAGCACGGCGGCGTCGCCTCGTTGCGCGACGGCCTTATCGAAATAGGCGACGATCTTGTCCCGCCGCGCCATAACTGCCTTGACCTCGGACTTGCCCAAGTGCGGCTTGGTCTTCTCCAGGAGCTCGTCGGCGTCGAGCTGGCGAAGCTTCTCCAGCAGTTTCCGGTCACAGCGCATCAAGTTCTTAGGTTCCAACAGATCGCGCTCGAGCCGGAAGGCGCGGGTGAAATCAATCATCCAGAGCTTCCAGTCCTCGGTGATCAGCCTGTTGCCCATGTTGGGATCGGTATCGTACACGAGCTCGGCGAACACCAGCATCTTGTACATCTGCCTGTTCCACGCGTCCACGTCAGGTACCGGCTTGGGATAGTTGCTGAAGTCCCACTTCTTGGGAATCCACCAGGCTAGCGCGCCCCGCTGACGATCCCAGCTCCGTTCCACCGTGACCGGCATCATGTCATCCAGCCCCAGCAACTTGGCCAGCTCGTACGCCGCAATGTTGAAATGGTACGTATCGCGGAAATTGAGGATAGTCTGCCCGCCGATGACCTCCCTGTTTTTCAGTATGTCCACGGGTTGAAAAGCGGCATCGTGGGTCAACATCCCATTACTGAGCGTCAACCGCCAGGGATGAGTCTTGCCTGTCCCCAATTGCTTGCTGTTGATGACTTTGGCGGTGAGGAGAAACTCTCTCATTTGCTCAACGGTGAGATTGGGTTCCTGCGCTGCACTTACGAAGCCTGCCGCGGCCAGCCAGACTGCGGCCGCGAAAACCAACAAACGCCGGAAGTAGAACATGCCCCACCCCCTCTCCTCGCAAAGGCGAGTCTGATTGAATGCAATGTACTCCCGCTGGTGCCATAAAACAAGGCCCAGCGGCGCGTTGGTGACGGCGGGTGACACCACACCTGGCGACGCAGCATCCACACCGGCGAGGTGACATTTCGCATGCCGCCATCTTGCCTGGGTCCGGCGGCGTGGCGGGAAGGTCTTGCAATCGGGGGGAAGGGAGGCTAGATTAGCCTGTAATCGACGGAGCGATTTCACCTTGCTGACCACGCGTGGAGCGTTTCTGATGCGTCAAGTTTGTGCTTGCCTGATTCTGTGGCTGGCGCTGTCTGTTTCCGCTGCCGCGCAGGTGCGGATCGTTGCGGTGGGCGATGTGCACGGCGCCTACGCAGAGTTCGTGGGCATCTTGCAGAAGACTCACCTCGTCGACACGAACTTACAGTGGATCGGCGGCACGAGTGTCCTGGTGCAGACAGGCGATGCTGTGGACCGGGGGCCGGACACACGTAAGTGCCTGGACCTATTGATGGAACTGGAGCGCCAGGCGATGAAGCAGAACGGCAGAGTCGTGGCGCTGCTGGGGAACCACGAAGTGATGACCATCGTCGGGGACCTGCGCTACGTCGAGCCGGAAGATTACGCCGGCTTCGCAACCGACCAGTCGGAAAAGGTGCGGGAGCACGCCTACCGGGAATACCGGGACTTCCTTGCCGCCCATCTGAACCACCAGAACGCTACACTTCCCGAAGATGAGGCCGCGCGGCAGAAATGGATGGCCGAGCACCCGCTGGGTTACTTCGAGCGCCGGGACGCCTTCGGGCCGGAGGGTGTGTACGGACGCTGGATCCGCCAGCACGAGGCGATCGTCCAGATGGGAGATGTGCTCTTCGCGCACGGCGGCCTCAATCCCACGCTCCCCTTCCGCGACATCAAAGAACTGAACGGGCGCATCCGCTCCGAACTGGCCAACTTCGATTCGCTCTGGCAGATACTTTGCAGCAGGAAGATCGTCTGGCGTTACATGAAGCTGGAGGAGTATATGCGCCAGATGCAGGACGAGTGGGCTTCCATTCAGTTGCACGGCCAAGTGGAGGATCCTGAGGCGGCGGGGGCTATGCAAAAGCTGCTCGGCCTGTCGAGCTGGATGATCTTCTCCCCGGACAGCCCGATCTGGTATCGGGGTCTGGCCCTCCAGCCGGAAGAAGGCCTGAAGGCCGGCGTGGACGCGATGCTCACACGGCTGAAAGCCGGGTACATCGTGGCAGGCCACACGGTCCGGCCCAAGTTCGACGTCAACGCCCGCTTCGACAATCGCGTCTTCCTGATTGATACGGGCATGCTGAAGAAACATTACGGGGGGCGGGCGTCGGCGCTGGAGATCCAAAACGGACGCTTCACTGCCTATTACGCCGACGCGGAGCCACAAGTCCTGTTAGTGTCGGAAGGGGGCGGAACTGCCCCCGCGCCGAAACCGGGCGAGGCAGATAAGAAGCAGAAGCCATGATCCCCTACCTGGAGAAAACGCTGAACCTGCGGCGCGACGAATTCGCGCCCGCGTCGCTCCTGTTCCTTTACCTGTTCCTGATGATTGGCTGCTACTTCATGGGACAGTCGGTGTTCGACGCGAAGTTCCTGAAAGCCTTTCCCAACTACCTGCCTCATGCCATCATCGGCGCGGCCCTCGTGGTTGGCCTCTTCGCGTCGGTTTACATTCGTCTTTCGCACCGCCTGCGGCTGGAAATACTGGTCATCAGCTCGCTGGTGTTCTTCGCCCTGTCCTTTGTGCTGTTCTGGTGGCTGACGCGCTTGCAGACCCGCTGGGTTTACCCGCTGATCTACATATGGGTGTATCTAGCGGGGGCGATGGGGCCGACGATGGGCTGGACGCTGGCCAACTGCGCCCTGACTACCCGCGAAGCCCGGCGACTCTTCGGCTTTATCGGCGCAGGGGCGGTTTTGGGAGCGCCTTGCGCCGGTTTCATCACGGCGGATGTGATTCGCCACGGTTACGCGCGTCCGGAGACCTTGCTGCTGGTGATGGCTGGTTTACAGGGGCTGGGCGCGGTGGTGGTGCGGCTGCTCTGCCGGCAGACGGGGCCGCGGCAGGCCGCACTCGGCGTGACGCCGACCGCTGACCCAGCCACTCCCAAGAACATCGCCCAAATCTGGGCGTACATGCGGACCTCTCGCTATTTGCTGCTGATCACCGCGCTGATTGCCGTCGGCTGCGTGGCCACCACCATTATCGGCTATCAATTCAAGATCATTGCGAACGCCAGATACGGCGCGGACGAGGCAGGCCTCATTACCTTTTTTGCCCGCTTCTATGGTTACATGGGAGTGGCCGCGTTTGTGCTGCAAATGCTCCTGACCGGCCGCTTGTTGCGCTCCTTTGGCATCCGGGTTACGCTGTTCGTCTTGCCGGTGGTGTTTATTGGCGGCAGCATGGCCCTGCTGCTGGCTCCCGTGCTGTTGACGGCGTGCTTTGTGAGGGGCAGCCAGCAGTTACTGCGCCCCTCTCTGGACAAGTCTTCCACCGAACTGCTTTACCTGCCCGTAGCTCCCCCGGACATCAAGAGCCAAATCAAGTCGTTCATCGATGGTTTCATCTGGCGGGCGGCTGACGGCGCGGCAGGCGTGGTGCTATTGCTATTCTACAGTGTGCTGAAATTCAGCCCGGGCCGCATGAGCTTGGTGAACTTCGTGGTTCTATCAGGCTGGATCGCTGTCGCCTTCGGCGTCCGCCGCGAATACCTGAATGTGCTGCGGCGGGCCATCGAGCGTAGGACGCTCGACCCAGAACGGATTGCCGCGGGCATACTGGATTCCACCACCACGGAAGTGCTGGCGCGCGCCCTGGAGCACGGCGGCGAGCAGCAGGTGCTGTACGGACTGAGCCTATTCGAGATGGGCCGTGAGCCGGGCTGGCATCCGCTGCTGCGCAACCTGCTGGAGCATCCCTCGCCCGCCGTTCGCCAGCGGGCTCTGCGCTTACTCGGCGATGCCGGCGACCGGAAGATCCTGCCCCAGGTGGAGAAGATGCGCGGGGACGAATCCCTCGAAGTCCGTACCGAGGTGCTGCACTACCTGGTGGCGCACACCGGGCTCGATCCTCTCAATCCGGAGATTGCCAACCCTGATTTGCCCAGCCACGTCATCCAAGGGCCCGTGGTGGCCTACCTGGCGAGGACGGGCGATCCGGGGGATTTCAGCGCCGCGCAGCTCATCCTGCAGGCCATGCTCTCACCCACCGCCCCTGACGGGACGCGTGCGCGCCGCGAAGCGGCGCGCGTGTTGGGCCTGATTCCTCCCCCCTCCGAACTCCACGCCGAGTTATTGAAGCTCTTGGGCGACGAAGACCCTGAAGTGCTGGAACAAGCCCTGTTGAGCGCGGGGAGGGTCCAGGCGAGGGAATTCCTGCCGCTGGCAGTGGACAAGCTGGGGCAGCGGCGCCTGCTAGGAGCCGCGCGTGTCGCGTTAGTCCAGTATGGCGACCGTGCGGTCGGTACATTGCGGGATTACCTGAACGACGACGCGGTCCCCATGCCCATCCGTCGGCAGATCCCCTACGTCCTGGCCCGCATTGCTACCCCGGAGTCGGCCGCGGTCCTGGCCAACAGCTTCTTCCAGACCGATCCGGGGCTGCGCTATGCGGTGCTCAAGGCGCTGAACAAATTGCGCAGTCGGGATCCTGCGCTGCTGCCGGCCGGCGTGGATTATGCCGACATGCTCAACTCGGAACTGATGGGCTACTACCGATCATTCCAGATCCTGGCCACCTTCGATCCGCGGGCCGGGACTTCACCATGGTCGCCGGGCAGGGAGTCGCTGCTGACCAGGGCCTTGCGCGAGCGCATGGACTACGAACTGGAGCGCATCTTCCGCCTGCTGGCCTTGCTCTATCCTCCGCGCGACGTTTACAACGCCTACATCGGGTTGACCTCGGGACGCCTGCAACTCCAAGCCAACGCCCTGGAAGTGCTGGAACACCTGCTGCCGCCGGAACTTTTCCGGCGACTCGCGTACGGCCTTGATCCAGAGATTTCTCGGGAAGAGAAGCTGAGCTTTGCGCACCGGCTCTGCCACACCAGCGTGAGCTCAACAACCGAAGCTCTGCGCGTGCTGCTGCACTCGAAGGACTACTGGCTTTCTGCCTGCGCGTTGTACGCCGTGGGCGAGGGCTGGTTGATGGAGCTGGCTGAGGACGTGCGGCAAATCCCGCACGACAGCGACCCACTACTGGATGAGACCTGGAAATGGGCCAGCACCCGCTTGGCGGCTGCGCCCACCGCCTAAGGATCCGCTATGCTGACGACTCTTGAGAAGGTCGATCTCCTGCAGAAAGCCCCCGTCTTCGGGGGCATCCCCACTCAAAGCCTGGCCCGCGTGGCCGCCATCGCCCAGGAGGTGAGCTGGGGGGCCCGCCACATGCTGTTTCTGGAGGACGATCCGGCCGATGCCATGTTCCTGTTGCTGGAGGGACAGGTAGAGGTGACCCGCAGCGGACAAGACGAGCAGACACTTCAAGCGCCGCACGTGGTCGGCGCTTTAGCCCTGCTGGCTGGCGAGGCCCACCCCGAGTCAGCCATGACGCTCCAGCCAACCCGGGCTCTCCAGATTGACCAGCAGGATCTTTACGAGGCCATGGCAGAAGACTTCAACATCACCCGCGGGATCCTGCGGGCACTCGTCGGCTTTGCAGCCGGCGGTGCCTGAGGCTCACGCCGGCCGCTGCCTTTGTCCCATGCGAGAGAACACCTACTTAGGTGTCTGGACGATGATCTCCGTGGCGACGAACTTGTCTCCCTCGGTCTTGCCGATGCAGACGACGCGGTCGCCCTCTTTGAGCGTGCCGGGCTCAACCGTCGTCTTGTCCACTTTGGTCCAGGCCGTCGAGGCGTCGTAATGGATGATCTTCTCCATGCCGCCCTTCTTGCGGACCGTGAGCGTCATGCCATCCTTGTCCATCCGGAGGATGGCGCCGCTCCAGCGGACTCCCTTCACGGCGGAAACCTTCTTTTCGGTTTCCTGACCCGCAGCCGTGCTCTGTGCGGCAAATCCGATGCCCACAAACACAGCGATCAGTACAAGAACCAGTACCTTTCTCATCGAGCTCCTCCCTAGGTGCCGTCCCGGGTTGCCACGTGACAACTTCCCGGAACGCCTACCGTGGCGTATCTTGGTGGGGCACAGTATAGACCCAGTTTCCTGCAGAGTAAAGCGGTTCACTGCACATTTTACGGGAACCGGGGTCTCCTCCCGAGCTGGCGCATAGGTCCCCAGTTGGCGTGCGCTCGGGCGGCACAAAAACGCTTTTCCTCGCCCTTCTTTTCTGGCAGACTCAGCGCTTGCAGGATGGCCCTAATTTCAAGCTTCTCAAGGAGGTTTTGATTCCATGGGAAAGAACTCACTTACCCGTCGTGATTTCATGCGCCTGGGCGCGGGCGTGGCGGCCTTGGGGGCCGCCGCGAAGGTGACGATACTCGAGCCCGGCACGCTGTGGGCTTCACCCCACCCAGTTCCGCCCTCGGATACGATCCGCTTCGGCATTATTGGCACCGGGGTCGAAGGGTGCTCGTTATTGAGCGCGACGTTGCCGATCTCGGGCGTGGAGTGCGTGGCCGCCGCCGACCTGTACGACAGCCGGCACATCGCCGCCCGGGAGGCGCTGGGCGGGAAGAACATCGATGTCACGCGCGAGTACCGTCGCCTCCTCGATCGCAAGGACCTTGATGCGGTACTCGTTGCCACCCCGGACCACTGGCATCGCAGGCTGGTGATGGAAGCGGCGGCAGCCGGGAAGGACGTTTACTGCGAGAAGCCCATGTCCCACAGCGTCGAGGATGGCCTAGCTATGGTGGAAGCCATCCAGAAGAACAAGCGGATGTGCACCGTGGGCAGCCAGCGCGTGAGCAGCATCCTCTACCACAAGGCGAAGGAGATCTGGGATTCCGGCAAGCTCGGGATGGTGGACACGATCATGGCGGCCTGGGACCGCAACACCGACAGCGGCGCGTGGGTCTATCCGATTCCGCCTGACGCCAGCGAAAAGACGATCGACTGGAGCACCTGGCTGGGCGAGGCGCCCAAGCGGCCTTATGATGAGGTGCGGTTCTTCCGCTGGCGCTGCTACAGGGATTACGGTGCCGGCTTGGCGGGCGACCTGTTCGTCCACCTGCTCTCCGGCATTCACCACATTACCGGCACGAACATGCCTCCCCAGCGGGCGCTCTCAAGCGGCGGTCTCTACCACTACAAGGATGGCCGCGAGTTTCCGGACCTGCTCTGGACCATGTACGACTACCCGAACTTCCAGCTCGTGCTGCGCTGCAACCACAACAACAGCGAAGAGGGTGAACTCTTCGGGTTCTACGGCAAGAAGGGCACCATGACCATCCACGGCTCGACGCTCACCTTCAAGCCACAGGGACCGTACGAATCACCTGAGGATTACTCCGTCTTCGGTTGGCCCGCCAAGCTGCGCAATGAGTACTACGCGAGGTGGGAGAAGGACCACCCCAGACCCGGGCCCGGCAAGTTCAAGGTAGACGAGGACACGGAAGTCTATACTCCCCCGCCGGGCTACAGCGACATGACCGACCATCTGGCGAACTTCTTCAACTCGGTGCGCACGCGCAAGCCGGTGATCGAGAACGAGGTCTTCGGCCACCACGCCGCCCTTGGTTGCCATATGTCGAACCAGGCGTTCTTCAACAAGGGGCCTGCCGTCTGGGACGCCTCGGCGAAGAAGATCGTCAAGGGATAGATGCAAACGGTTGCCGCTGAGCAGAATCCAAGGGGCGTGGCACTCCACGCCCCTTTTTTTGTGGCTGATCATCCCGCCGTGTGTGCCGAAAATCTCCGTTCTTCTTTTCGCTTGCAAGACCCTTCCCGAGGTTGTAGAGATACGGAGTCGATTGCTGCGTGCCGTAGGCGCGCTTGTGCGGCGTCGAATCCCTGGGTCCGCAGGTGAACGCAACAGTGATTGCTGATCTGCACTTAGGACGCGGAGGTGCCTCCATGGAATCATTCAAGAGCTTCGTAGGGTGGGATCCCCGGAGACTGCTCCTGCGAAGCAGAAGCGGCATTTTCCTGGCCGGCCTGATCTGTCTCTGGTTGGTTGGCGGTTCGGCCCGCACCAAAGCTGCCGAACCAGCCTCGACGCTGGTCCTTGATCCCGCGATTGAGCAGAAGATTGATTTGCTTCTCCAGCAGATGACCGTGGAGGAGAAGGTAGGACAGCTGAACCAGTTCAACGGCGATTACGTCAGGACAGGTCCGGTGCCGCAGGACCCTGATCATCAGGCGAAGTACTCCAAACTGAAGAGTGGTGAGGTCGGCTCGTTCCTGAACGTCGTCGGGGCCCGGCAGACGCGAACCGTGCAGCAGATGGCCATCGAGGGCTCGCGCTTCAAGATTCCGCTGCTCTTTGGGCTCGATGTCATCCACGGGTTCAAGACCATTTTTCCGGTTCCCCTGGGGGAAGCGGCCAGTTGGGATTTGGAGGCGATCGAACGCTCCGCCCGCATCGCGGCTCGGGAAGCTTCCGCCGCGGGTCTGCATTGGACCTTCGCGCCTATGGTGGACATCGCCCGCGATCCGCGCTGGGGGCGTGTGATGGAGGGCGCGGGTGAGGACCCCTACCTGGGCAGCCTCATCGCTGCGGCCCGCGTGCGGGGCTTTCAGGGACCCAAGCTGGGCGAGCCCGGCACGATCATGGCTTGTGCCAAACATTACGCCGCTTACGGAGCCGTCGAAGGCGGAAGGGACTACAACACCGTTGACACCTCTTATCGCACGATGCGCGAGATCTATCTTCCTCCCTTCCACGCGGCAGTCGAGGCTGGCGCGGCCACGGTCATGAATGCATTCAACGTGTTTGACGGAGTGCCGGCC
Source organism: Terriglobia bacterium (assembly GCA_050014795.1). GTDB lineage: Bacteria > Acidobacteriota > Terriglobia > UBA7540 > UBA7540 > JALHUF01. Next base: position 18,035 of record JBEKCQ010000015.1, read on the forward strand.
AGCGGCAACAAGTTCCTGGTCCACGACGTTTTGAAAGGTGAATGGGGCTTCCGGGGCTTTGTGATTTCGGACTGGGGTTCCTTTGGCGAGATGATCGTTCACGGCGTCGCCCGCGACAAGGCGGACGCGGCCCGGCTCGCCATCACGGCGGGTTCCGACATGGATATGGAATCGACTGTGTACCTGGATGCCCTGGCCCGCCTGGTGAAAGACGGAGCCGTGCCCATGTCCGCCTTGGACGAAGCCGTGCGGCGGGTACTGCGGTTGAAGTTCGTTATGGGATTGTTCGACGATCCCTTCCGCTACTGCGATGAACAGAAAGAGAAAGCCACGCTGCTTAATCCCCAGCACCTGGAGGCGGCGCGCGACATGGGGCGCAAGTCCATCGTGCTGTTAAAGAACGAAGGAAATCTCTTGCCGCTGAAAAAGGATGTCCGGACGCTCGCCCTTATCGGTCCCTTGGCGGACAGCAAGCGGGACATGATCGGCGGCTGGAACGCGGCAGGCGAAGCCAAGGACGCCATCACGTTGCTCGAAGGCGTAAAGGCCAAGGTTGGCCCCAGCACCCAGGTTCTCTGGGCGCGGGGGTGTGGTGACCGTGGCCGCTGCCCCGACTGGCAAATTCAGGAGGCGGTGACCGCCGGACGGCAGGCGGATGTCATCATCCTGGCCGTGGGCGAGAGCTGGGATATGTCTGGGGAGGCCCAGAGCCGTGCCTTTCTCGATTTGCCGGGACGTCAGATCGAGCTGGTCAGAGCGGTGATGAATCTGAAGCTGCCGACGGTCGCGGTGCTCATGAACGGCCGGCCGCTGGTGTTGAACGAACTCAGCGAAAAGGTGCCCGCACTGCTGGAAACCTGGTTCCTCGGCACGCAGGCGGGGAATGCGATCGCCGATGTGCTGTTTGGAGACTACAATCCCTCGGGGAAACTCCCGATCTCTTTCCCCTACGCGGTCGGGCAGATTCCTGTCTACTACAATCACATGAATACCGGACGGCCTTACACGCCCGGCGGGCCGAAGATGTGGCTTTCCGCGTACTCGGATATCCCGAACGATCCGCTCTATCCTTTTGGCTATGGGCTGAGCTACACGAGTTTCAAATACTCCGACCTCACGCTTTCGAAGGAGAAAGTCCGCATAGGTGAGCCACTGGAGGTGCGGGTGAAGGTAGCCAACACCGGCGGCCGGGAAGGAGCGGAGGTCATCCAGCTTTACGTTCGCGATTGGGTCGCCTCGGTGGTTCGACCCGTAAAGCAGCTCAAGGGGTTTCGGAAGATTGAACTGAAGGCCGGCGAAACGCGCGAGGTCGCGTTCACCCTGACCAGCGACGACCTGAAGTTCTATGATGGGGAAATGAAGTACACTGTCGAGCCTGGCGAATTCTCGGTTTTTGTGGGCGGGAACTCGCGGGATGTTCTGGAAAAGCGATTCGTTTTGGAAGGGCAGTAGCGCCCGAGCCGAATTCGCGAAGGCCGGCGCGATTCATATCCTGTACGGAGGCGGAACTTATGAAGAAGGATGGTTGGACTCGAAGAGATTTCCTGCGTACGAGTACTGGGGCCGCAGCGTTAGGTGCGGCGGCAAAGATGGAATTGCTCACGCCCACGATGCTGGCGGCCGCCCCGCGCGCCGTGCCGCCGAGCGACCGCGTGCGCTTTGCGTCGATTGGGACGGGCGTCCGGGGCTGCGATATCATGCGTGCCGCGCTCGCCTGTCCCGGGACGGAGATCGTGGCAGTGTGCGATCTTTACGACGGCCGATTGACCGGCGGGCAGGAGAACGCCGGCAAGCAGCTCTTTACCAGCAAGGACTACCGGGCCATCCTCGACCGCAAGGACGTGGACGCCGTGCTGGCGGCGGTGCCCGACCATTGGCATCGCAAGATCGTGGAGGATGCCTGCGCGGCCGGGAAGCATGCTTACTGCGAAAAGCCCATGGCACACACGGTCGAGGACGGCTTCGCCATGGCCGAGGCCATGCAGAAATACAGCCGCGTGGTGCAGGTCGGCAGCCAGGCCCGCAGTTCCGTCGTCTATGCCAAAGCCAGGGAAATCTACGCCAGCGGCTTCCTCGGCCAGGTGACGGCGATTGAGGCCTGGATCGACCGCAACGACGCCAGCGGCGCCTGGGTCTATCCGATTCCACCCGACGCGAGCGAGAAGACGATTGACTGGGAGCGTTTCCTGGGCAACGCGCCCAAGCGGCCCTTCGACGCCAAGCGCTTCTTCCGCTGGCGCTGCTATCAGGATTATGGAGAGGGTCTGCCGGGTGACCTGTTCGTCCACCTGCTGACCGGGATTTACACCATTACCGGAATCAACGAGCCGCCGCTGCGCGCCGCGACGATGGGCGGCCTGTTCCGCTGGACCGAAGAGCGCGACGTCCCTGACCTGGTCTGGACGCTTTACGAGTATCCGAATTTCCGCGTCGCGCTACGCTGCAACCTCAACAATGAATCGCCCGGCGTGACGCGCGTCTTCGGCACGAAAGGGACGCTGGAGATCAAGAACGACGTGCTCACCGCGACGCCGCAGGATACCGAGCCGCGGCCCGAGAGTTATTCCATTTTGGGCTGGCCCGAGAAGTCACGGAACGAGTACCTGGCCGAGTGGCGCAAGGAGCACCCCCTGCCCGCCCCGGGGAAGTACCCCTTGGGCGAGTCGGGGCAGACCTTCCAGGCGCCGCCGTACTACGACTACTCCATCGACCACATGAACAATTTCATGGAATCGATTCGCACCGGCAGACCTTCGGTCGAGGACGCGGTGTTTGGCAACCACACCGCTATCGCTTGCCACATGGCGAACTACTCGTACTTCAACAACACCGTCGCCAAGTGGGACGAGGGCGCTAAGAAGATCAAGGGTTAGGGTTTTCCCAGGCTGGGGCGCGGGCACACCGCGCCCCAGGCCCCAATCACCGCCTTCTCCGCCCCCCTGCCCGCAACTTGCCCCCTGGGGCGATTTTCCACTTGACTTTTGTAGCCAACTGTGATAGACTACTACCATACTGGAGGAGGCGTCGGGTGTTGAGGCACGGGCATGAACGTACCGTGGCACGTTCCAGAGCAGGCGGTGGGAATGAGTCAGGCTACGCCGGTTTGCCCCTTTTGGGTGGCCACAATCGCCCGGCAGGAGTGAGCACCTATAAATACGGCACTAGCAGAGCTAAGCTGGTATGTGCCTGTAAACAAACCAGTTACGTTTTCCACAGACGGACCGAAGCTGGTATGTTATTGAAAACAAATTGGGGCTTATTTGGCTAAGCGAAGCTGGTATGTGCTTATCCTGCAACAATATACCAGCTTTGCGCAAAAAGCGAAGCTGAACGCGCCCCACTTGGTGAGTCCCAACCTGATGCCTGAGCCTATCAATGTTGCCAGTGGCGGCGGAGCCTCAGGGAGGAGCGAATTCCGCTTGCTCTCGCGTGCCGGGCGGCATAGCATAGGCACGCAGTGAATCCGTCATCCTTCCGCAATCCGAGGAGGCCTTCCCAATGAACAAATCAAAGATTTCTCGCCGCGATTTCATGTGGCGGTCCGGAGGCGTCGCGGGCGCGACGCTGGCCGCGCGCACGGTGATACTCGAGCCGCTCTCGCTGGCGGCTTCGGCCCGAGCCGTGCCACCGAGCGATCGCGTCCGCTTCGGCATCATCGGCGTCGGCATGCAGGGCACCGGCCTGCTGCGCAACGCGGTTTCGCTTCCCGGCGTCGAGTGCGTGGCGGCCTGCGACCTGTACGACGGCCGACACGAGGTGGCCCGGGACATCGTCGGCAAGCCGGTTCACACCACGCGGCGCTACCAAGAGCTGCTCGACAACAAGGAAATCGATGCCATCATCAACGCCACGCCCGACCACTGGCATCGGCAGATCGTCATCGATTGCTGCAACGCGGGGAAAGACGTCTACTGCGAAAAGCCCATGACGCACACGGTGGCCGAGGGCTTCGAAATGATCGCGGCGGCCGAGAAGAACAAGCGCATCGTGCAGGTGGGCAGCCAGCGGCCGAGTTCCGTGGTCTATGCCAAGGCCAAAGAGATCTTCGACAAAGAATTGCTGGGCGATGTGTGCCTGGTCGAAGCCTGGATGGGTCGCAACGAACCGAGCGGAGCCTGGCAATATCCCATCCCGCCGGACCTTTCGCCGCAAACGCTCGATTGGGATACGTGGCTCGGCACGGCGCCCAAGGTTCCGTTCAATCCCATGCACTACCAGCGCTGGCGCTGCTGGCAGGCGTATGGCTCGGGCGTGGCCGGGGACTTGTTCGTGCACCTGTTGACCGGCATTCACTTCATCGCCGGCCTCACGGTGCCGCCCGTGCGCGCCCTGGCCTCGGGGGGACTATACCGCTGGAAGGACGGCCGGGACGTGCCCGACGTTCATGCCACCGTCTTCGATTACCCGAAGTTCCAGGTGTTCATGCGGGTGACGTTGAATACCGAGACGTCGGACCTCACACGCTTCATGGGGACGCGAGGACTTCTCGAAATCGCCAACAACGAGCTTTCCTTCACTCCCCAGGATGGTCTGGATCACGGTCCCAGCTTCATGTCGGGGACGTGGCCGAAGAAACTGCGTGAAGAGTACCTCGCTAAGTGGCGTGAGGAGAATCCTTACCAGCATGATGCGCAAACCGTGCAAGGCACACGCTACACCGTCCCATCGGGTTACAACGAGACGCGCGAACACCTGTGGAATTTCTTCGACGCGGTCCGCGCGCGGCGGCCCGTGGTTGAGGACGCGAGCTTCGGCAACAACACCGCGATCGCCTGTCACATGGCGAATGCTTCGTATTTCAAGAGCAGCATTGCCGTGTGGGATGCCGCGGGGAAGATGATCAAGGTATAAGCTTGGGCCGTTTCGGCTGGAAGGTTTATGTTCTATCTTGCCGTGCCTTTGCTGTTTGCTGTGGGCGCAATGGCCACGGAAGTCCATTCCGAATTCGTGTTTGAGCGCGCGCCCTTTGCGGAGTGTCACGCCTCGACGATTGTGGAAACCGGCGAAGGTGATTTCCTGGCCGCGTGGTTCGGCGGCGGGCGCGAGGGCGCCGGTGACGTGGCGATCTGGCTGTCGCGTCTTTCCGGCGGGCAATGGTCCGAGCCGCAGATCGTGGCTCGCGAGAAGGGCATCCCTACGTGGAATCCGGTGCTCTTTCGCGGCCGCGATGACCGCCTTTGGCTCTTCTACAAGTTCGGGCCCTCGCCGGAGACTTGGACGGCCGCCTACAAGACATCGACCGACAGCGGCCGAACCTGGACTGAACCTACTCGCCTGCCTGCGGGACTGCTTGGCCCCATCAAGAACAAACCGATTCGTTTGGCGAACGGCGACATCGTCGCCGGCACGTCCGTTGAGAGCTATCAGAGCTGGACCGGCTGGGTAGAGCGCAGCAGCGACGAGGGCAAAACTTGGACGAAGCACGGCCCCCTCGTCATCCCCGGGGAGCCCTTCGGGCTGATCCAACCGACGCTCGTAGAACTCACGCCTGCTCACCTGCGGGCGTTCCTTCGCTCCCGGCAGGGCTTCATTTACGTCGCTGATTCTCCGGATGGTGGGTTAACCTGGGGCCCGGCGCGACCCACTTCACTCCCGAATCCCGACAGCGGCATCGACTGCGTACGCCTTGCGGACGGGCGCATCCTGATGGTGTACAACCACTCAACGCGCGAGCGCTCGCCGCTGAATGTAGCGCTTTCCTCCGATGGCGGGGAAACCTGGTCGCCGTTCGTCCGACTCGAGACCGATCCAGGAGAATACAGCTATCCCGCAGTTATCCAGTCGTCGGGCGGCGACGTACACATCACCTACACCTGGAAGCGCAAAAGGATCAAGCACGTCGTCATACCGAAAGAGGCGTTGACGGAGGCCCCGAAATGAACCAGCCCCTCGCGGGTGCGCCTTCGAGGGGCTGGCGGGAGGAGTCCGCATTCCGTACCGGCCCGCGTCCTGAAGGCTTGGGGGCAAGACCTTCAGGACGGGGACGCGGCATTCGAGCGAGACCGGGATGATTCTTGGCCAACCTCGCGCCGGCAGTCCAATCGATTCTTTTTATCATTGCTATCAATGAATCTTGTTGCCCATGCCGGGGCAGGATTTCTGTTTGGCATTCGCGGGCCCGGCGCTAGAATCCGACTGGCTGCGGCGGGTTCTTGAGCGCACGTGAGGTGACCGCAGCAATCATACTCAAGACCCAAGTGCAAAGGCCCTATCGGTGACCATGACCCAGGAACCTACCGCTGAGGCGCTAGTGGCCCGGATTGCGCGGCACGAAGAAACAGCGCTCGGCGAACTCTACGACCGTTGCGCTCCGAGGCTGCTCGGCATGGCTCTGCGGATTCTGCCGGACCGGAGCGCCGCGGAACAGGTCATTGAGGATGTTTTCGTGCGCTTGTGGCACGAGGCGCGACATCATCCGCCTCAGGATGCCAGCGTGGCGGTGGGGCTGGTCATCGTGGCGCGTAACGCGGCAATCCATCGGCGCCGTGCCGAGCACAAGATGCCCCCGCTTTCGTCCGCCGGCCAGGATAGTCTGCGGAAGTCCCTCGCCTGGCTGCCTCGGCCGGAGCAGATCGCTCTTCTCGATGAGCGACACGAATTGCTGAACAAAGTTCTCAATCAACTGCCGAAACCGCAGCGCCATGCGCTGGAGCTTGCCGTCTTCGAGGGCTATACGGAAACGGAAATCGCCGCCAAGCTGGGTGAGCCTTTGGGCCGAACACAGGCGGCGTTGCGCGCCGGGATGCGCTTCCTTAGGCACCGCTTGCGCGCGGTGTTAGGAACATGGGCTGCCAATATCTAGAAGAGCTATACGAACTCTACCTGCTGGGGGCGCTCAGCCCGCGAGACTCCGCGGCGGTTGGTGAACACCTTGAGCGCGGCTGCCCGTCCTGCTTCGAGAATCTGCGCGAAGCTACACTGACCGTCTATCTCCTCAGCCAGCCGGCGCGGCTGGCGCGTCCCGAGCCGAAGTTGAAGTCCCGCCTCCTGCGCCGACTGCACAAGAAATAGAAGGCAGCCTCCCGCGCAGCCGCTGGCACGACACCGCGCGGGTCCTCTTCATCATGGCTGCATTCCGGTCAGCGTAGTTCGGTCTGGCCGGGCATGGCCACGGGCGGCACGGGCAGTGGCGCGTTCCAATCCAGCGTGGCGGGCATCAGGCTTTCCTCCGAGTTCAGGGCTTGCTCCCAGGTGACCGCCTTGCCCGTGTAAGCCGCCATGCGCCCCATGATGGCGGTCAGACTGCTCTCGGCGACGTTCTTCAGTTCGTTGATCGGCTTGCCGGCCCGGATGCTCTCAATCAGGTCAGCGTGCTCCTGGACATAGGGCTTGTTATCCTTGCTGACCTCGAAGCTCCAGGGCTGCTGGCCGGTGATGACGTACTTCCGATAAGGAACGATTTGGCAGAAGCCCTTGGTCCCGGCGAAGCCTTCGGAGACGTTGTTCTCGCAGTTGGCCATCTGGCGGCACATGCTCATCAGGCGGCCGTCGTTCTCGTACTCGTAATCGATGACGAAGTGGTCGAAGATGTGGCCGTAGTCCGGCCCGGTGCGGACCTGACGACCTCCGACACCGACGGCGCGCACCGGGTGCCCTTTCATCACCCAATTCACGATGTCGAGGTTATGCACGTGCTGTTCGACGATGTGGTCGCCGCACAGCCAGGTGAAGTAGTACCAGTTGCGCATCTGATACTCCATATCGGTCCAGCCCGGTTGGCGCGGCTTCACCCACAGTTCGCCGGTGTTGAAGTAGGCGCGCACCGCCACCACTTGGCCGATGGCCCCACCGTGCAGCCGCTTGATGGTTTCCTGGTGACCAGTGCTATGCCGATACTGGGTCCCCGCGGCGATGCCGAGGCCCTTGGCCTTCGCCTGCTCGTAAACCTCCAGGCAGGTGCGGATGCCCGGGCCGTCCACCGCCACCGGCTTCTCGGCGAAGATGTGCTTGCCGGCGGCGACCGCGGCTTTCAGGTGCATCGGGCGAAATCCCGGCGGAGTGGCCAGGATGACGTAGTTCACGTCGCTCGCGAGCACTTTCTCGCACGCGTCGAAGCCCACGAAGCAGCGCTCGTCGGGCACATCCATCTTGTCGGCCGCTTCCTTCTTGATTTCCTCGCGGCTGGTCTCAAGCCGGTCCTTGAAGGCGTCTCCCATGGCGACCAGCTTGACGTTCGAAGCGGCTTGCAGAACATCCGTGGCGGCTCCCGTGCCGCGCCCACCGCAGCCAATCAGGCCCACGCGAATCAGGTCGCTGCCTGCCGGGTACGCGGCGGGCACAAACCCCAGGTGGGACGCGACGGTTCCTCCTACCACCGCAGCGGCCGAACCCTTCAGGAACTGCCGGCGCGAGGAAGTGGGTTTTGCCTCTTGCTTCGGTTTATTCATGAATGATGACCTCCAGTTCGATTCCGAGATACGGCGGTGTCCAACGCACCATCCACCCCGTGTCCTACGAGGGGCACAGATCGAGCGAGCGAAACAGGTCGTTGGCCCAAGTTGCCGTCTAGCGCAACTCGGTCTGACCCGGCATCGGCACGGGCGCCACCGGCAGCGTCATGTTCCAATCGAGGCTGGCCGGTCCCAGGCTTTCTTCCGAGTTCAGCGCCTGCTCCCAGGTGACTGCCTTGCCGGTATAAGTCGCCATGCGTCCCATGATAGCCGTCAGCGTGCTCTCAATGACTTCCTTGAACTCGTTGTACGGCTTGCCGGCCCGAATACTCGCAATCAAGTCGGTGTGCTCCTGGACGTAAGGGAGGTTGTTCTCGCCCCGGTAACGCCAGGCTTTGGGACCAGTGATGGTGTACTTGTCAGCCTGGCAGTTCCCCAGGCTGCCGACGAGGGCCTCGGAGACGCTGTCGGCGCAGTTGGGAATCTGCCGGCACATGCTCATCATGTGGACGCCGTTCTCATACTCGTAGTCCACGGCGAAGTGATCGTAAATGCAGCCGTATTCCGGTCCGGTGCGGACCTGCCGGCCGCCCAGCCCCACGGCCCGCACGGGGTGAGCCTTCATCGCCCAGTTCACCACGTCCAGGTTGTGGACGTGCTGCTCGATGATGTGGTCGCCACACAGCCAGGTGAAGTAGTACCAGTTCCGCAATTGCCACTCCAGGTCGGTCCAGCCGGCCTCGCGCGGGAAGACCCAGATGGGGCCCTGGTTCCAATAAGCGCGCGCCGCCACAATCTGGCCGATCGCTCCGGCGTGGATCTGCTTCATCGTCGCCACGTAACCGTTCTGGTGATGACGCTGCGTGCCGACACCGATGCCCAGCCCTTTGGCTTTCGCCTGCTCGTACACTGCGAAGCAGGTGCGGATGCCCGGGCCGTCCACGGCCACCGGCTTCTCACAGAAAATATTCTTGCCGGCGGCGACCGCGGCCTTGATGTGCTGCGGCCGGAATCCCGGGGGCGTTGCCAGGATGATGTAGTTCACATCGCTCCCGAGCACTTTCTCGAAGGCATCCAAGCCCACAAACTGGCGGTCTTCCGGCACGTCCACTTTGTCCGCCGCAGCCTTCTTGACCTGGGCAAGGCAGTTCGTGATCCTTTCCTTGAAGACATCCGCCACCGCGACCAGCTTGACGCCGGGGGCAGCCGTAAGGGCGTCTTCGGCCGCGCCCGTGCCGCGTCCACCGCAGCCAATCAGGCCAACTTTGATGACGTCGCTGCCCGCGGCGTGCACGGCCGGAATCTCGCCCAGACCCGCCGCGACGGCTCCGCCTACCACCGCCGCAGTCGAGGACTTCAGAAACTCCCGCCGCGTCGGGCGGGGCTTCTCTGTTTCGTTTGCCTTATCCATGTTCCTATCCTCCAGTAATGCTGATATCGGCTTGCTGCCTAAACAGCGACCTATGAAAATAGAGCGTACCTCAATGTACCTACGAAAGCTCGTCCGTTCCTGCTACTTTCCTCCTGGAGTCACTTTGGACTTCAGATCCTTGAGATTCTCCTGTTCCTCCAGCGGCCGAACCACGCGGAATCCCACAAACGTTGCATCGGTCAACCACCAGATGCTGCGAGGCCGCTGCGGGTCCTGCTGATTCCAGGCTTCCTTGGACGCCCGGCGCGCCGCACTGCGCAGCACGGGCGCGTTGTCATCCCACGAGCCGCCCCGCACCACGTGCGGGTAATGTTGCGTCTCGGGAATCAGGACCGGCGCCTCCGCGGGCACGAGCGGGTCGAACGTCTTGTAGTAGTCGTTGTCGTAGAGGTCCAGGCACCACTCCGCCACGTTGCCGTGCATATCGTACAGGCCCCAGGCGTTGGGCTTCTTCAACGCCACCGCATGCGGTACGTCCTGGGAGTTGAGCCTGAACCAGGCATACTGGCTCAACTGGCCTGGAGTTACACCGAAGCTATAAGGCGTCTTCGTCCCGGCTCGGCAGGCGTACTCCCATTCCGCTTCGGTGGGCAGGCGGTAGGTCTTGCCGGTCTTCATCGACAGCCAGCGGCAGAATTCCATGGCCGCATGGTGGGAAATGCTGATGATGGGATGCCCTTTGCGGCCGTAGCCAAACGTCGGGTCAGCGTAAGGAGGCGTGGGGCGCGTGATGGCGTCCGGGGCTGTCCCGTCGTCTGGCGCCGGTGTGGGAGTTGCGGCCTTCTTGGCGGCATTCTTGGTAAAGGCGTAGATATCGAATGCCTCCCAAGTCATCTCCGTCTTGCCCATCCAGAACGGGCGGAGCTTAACCTTGTGCGCGGGGCCCTCGTCGGGCAAGCGGCCGCGCTCGCTGGCGGGGCTGCCCATGGTGAACGTGCCCTCCCGAATCGGCACCATGTCGAACTTCACCGCCGTGCCGGGGAGGACTTCGGTGTAGGGCTTCATCTCCACCGGAGCCGGGGCCGTCTGTTCAGACTGGGATGGATTTCCGAATGAGTTCCAGAGCAGCAGCAGGAAGCAAGGCAGGAAGACAATCCAGGGCACCAACAATCGCTTCAACGTCACACTCCGTCAGGGGCCGATGTGCTCTCCGGCCAATTTTGGTAGGATGCGGGATTGCATCCGGTCTTGCGCTGCGAGGTTGGCGATGGCTTCGTTACGGTCCTGGGCTGCGGCATGCTTCTTGGGGATGGCGGCCAGCTTAGCGTTTGCCGGTGAATCTGCGTTGAGCCGCTTTGAGTTTTCGCAGCCGCACATGGGCACGCGATTCCAGATTATCGTTTATGCGCGGAACGCGGCCACCGCTTCCCGAGCCTCAGACGCAGCCTTTGAGCGAATCGCGCGGCTGGATGATACCATGAGCGACTACAATCCCCGCAGCGAATTAATGTCCCTGTGCCAACGGGCTGGCGGGCCGCCCGTGCCCGTCAGCGAAGACCTCTTCCAAGTTCTTACCAGATCGCAGGCACTGGCCGAACGTACGGACGGCGCCTTCGACATCACGGTCGGTCCTGTCGTCCGGCTCTGGCGACGGGCGCGTCGGCAGCATGAAATGCCCGCGGCGGACGAACTGGCTCACGCTCGGGAATTCGTGGGCCATGAGAAGCTGCGGCTTGACCCGCGCGCTCGCACGGCGCAACTTCTGAAGAAGGGAATGTTGCTCGATTTGGGCGGCATCGCCAAGGGCTACGCTGCCGACCAAGCCCTGGCTATCTTGAAAAAACACGGAATCACTAGTGCCCTCGTCGTGGCCGGGGGAGAGGTCGCGGTGAGTGCTCCGCCGCCGGGGCGCAAGGGCTGGCGTATCGGCATCGCTCCGCTCGAGTCGCCAGACAGGCCCCCCACGCGCTTCCTGCTGCTGCACGATGCAGCAGTCTCTACCTCCGGCGATGCCGAGCAGTACGTCGAGCTCGGCGGAAAACGCTACTCGCACATCGTTGACCCAAGAACCGGCATTGGGTTAGTGGGCCACAGCAGCGTCACGGTGGTCGCCCCGGACGCCACCACCTCCGACGGGATGGCCACGGCCGTCAGTGTACTTGGACCCGAGCAAGGACTGGAGCTGGTTCGCTCCACGCCGGGCACGGCGGCGCTCATCCTCCAGGTCACCAAGCAGGGGCCGCGGGCCTTCGAGCTGAACCTCTCGCCTTACGCTGTATCGGCAAAGGACTAGTCGCCCCCCTAAACGCCGGAGACGCCTGCTGGTTTGCTGTTGTAGAATGCGCGCACTTTCTCGTCGGGCCAGTGCGGAAGTTGCCATCCGCGGAGCCATGCGATGTTGAGCTTTCTTTTCGGGATTGTCCTTTCGTTCCTGCCGAAACGCTACCGGGAGTTGTTCCCGGATTCGCTGCGCGGGAACCTGCGCCTCGGGGCGGCGGTCTTGGGGCTGCCTCAGGTGTAGAATCCTTCCCAGTCTACCCTGATTGCTCGGCCGTTCTTAGGCAGGGGCCGAGGTGAGACGAATCCATGTGGAGCACGCTGGCCCGAATAGCGCTCTCATTCCTCCCCCGGCGTTATCGTGTGCGATTCACTCAGTTCGGCCCGGCCGACTTTCGCCAGGGCACGATAATCTCCGGCGCCCTCGAGCTAGTGGTTTGCTTGCTGTTACTGGTGGCGCGTTTTTTGGATTTCATTCGGGGCGGGCACTCCAGCGCAGTTGACGCCCGTACCGGGCGCACCGTCGAGGAGGCATACTCGATCTTTATTGTGCAGGGCTTCAGCATCTTCTTTGAATATCTTCTCCTGCCCGCATCGTTGCTGCTCATCTACCTTGTGATCGAAGGCGGCGTTCGTTTTGGGGTGGCCTGGTTTGCTGAAGACGGCGTGGGTAGCCTGCCCTTGTGCCTCATTGCCTGGGCCCAGGAGCGCGTGGGGCAGGCACGCGCGGAGCGGGCGTTGGGCGCTCGCGTCGCCGACATCGTGGAACAGGTCTATAGCGGCGACTACGATCTGCGTATCTTCAGTTGCCGCCCGAAGCGCCACTGGGACCGCTTGATTACCGTCTCCTATGGAGACCAGCTTTACGCCGTCGTGTGGGAACAAGCAGGGAAACCGCCCTACCGGTATATCTATCACCTTCGGAAAACGCGTTTCGGATGGATTGTGCGCAACATCCATCACTACGACCCGCAGGAAGTTCTCTTGGAGACGGAGGAGACTCCGGTGCCGCTCACTTCCCGGCTGATCGGATGGGTGCTGGAGCGGCTAGGACCGGCGCGCGCCGCGGAGGCGGCGGGCCCACCCGTGCCGGATGTGGTGGAGCGCATCTCCAGCCTGGCGTATCAGCTCCGCGTTGCCAGTTGCCGCCCCCAGCCGACTTGGGACCACTTGATGACCGTGGAATACGAGGGCGAGTTTTACGAGATCGTAGAGGAGAAGCAGGGGGCGGCGCCTCATCCCTACATCTACTTGCTTCGAAAACTGCCGGAGGGCAAAGCCATCCGCCGCCTCCATCACTATCGCCCGGAAGAATCCCTCAACCCACCGAAAGAGTGATGCGTGCGTAGCGCGCCGTGGCGCGTGAGGCGCTCGAGCGCCGCAAAGAGCACAATCGGCAGGACTGCAAACCGCAGGAGGAAGCGGCCTGCCGCCACAGCGCTGTCGGCGGTGAGAAATCCCTGCTGCAAGCGCAACACGACGACTACGCCCAGCGCGCCTAGCAGTCCTATTAGGACCACCAGTGGCACAACCGGTATGCGGCGTGCCCCGGGCGCCACCGCGCGCGGTCGCTGACGTGCCAGCCGCGCTAGCATCCCCAGCACGATTCCCGGTGCCGCCGCCTCAAACACGAGCAGCAAATAAACCCACAACCTCGGTTCCAGCACTCCCGCTGGTGCGGGTGTGAAGAAGAGGACGTGCGGAGATACCAGCGCATAGACATATGCGAGGTCTGCAAGATGCTGCGCTGCGAACACGGGTGTCCAGAGCAGGTAAACGGGGTAGAGGAAGTAGCTCGCAATGTTGTTGACGAGGAGCGTGAGGAAGATGCTCAACCACACCAGCGCGCCGACGCGTAGCGCCTTCCGTGCTGCAGAAGGCGACGACTGGGAGCCAGTGTTTCTGGCGGGCAGGCGAGGCGCGAAGCCCACCACCAGGACGACGATTACGAGCAGTTGAACCATGTTCATCCGCAACGACGGGTCCCAGCCCGGGAAGCGCGTCATTCCCCAGATGGCCGCGAGCGCCAGCGCAGGAACGAGGCGTGCCGCCCACGCTCGGCGCGAGCCGGGCAGGAGTCCCAGCAAACCCCAAATCGCCACGAGCAGGGCGGACAGCCAGTTCAGCAACAACAGCCACTGGCGTGCCTGCATCCAGAACAGCCGTGTCGTAGCGGGCTTGCCGGCTGCCTGGTTGAACCAGTTCACGATTTCGCGATGCAGGATGCGGTCTTGAAGCTCGGTGAAGTGATCAGCGGTGGGTGAAACGGCCAGCCGGCGCGCCGTGCCTCGGCGGAAATCTCCCACGGTCGTGTTGACGTCTGCCGGCGTGTTGGCGCTGGCCCAAAAGAAATCCCGCATCCGCGTGAGCGTGCGAAATTCGTCATACAAGCCCAGCGCCCAGAGGAGGTTGCGGGGGCGCGTCGGGCTGACGTCGGCTTCCATGCCGATCGCAGCGGCCGCCATGATGCTCGGGTCGGCAGTTGCCACCTGGATCGCCAGTGTCCCGCCAGCCGAGTGACCGGTGACGGCGACGCGCTCGGGATCCACTCCGGGCTGGCGGCGCAGGTGAGCAACCGCGGCGGCCATATCGAGCAGCAAAATCTCTGGCGTGCCGCCCCGCGTGAACTGGCGATTCTCGGCGGGCTCCCAGCCGCGCCAGTCGAACGTCAATACCTGGTAGCCCTGGGCCAGCAGTTCCATCGTCAACGCGCGACCATACTCCGTCGGCGTGTTGACGGGTTGGGCTACGATGACGGCAGGAATCTTCCCTGGCGGCGCTGGCTCCGGCGTGAACATCACCACGCGCAACGGCATGCCGCGGGCGTTGACCAGCCGGTCGTAGCTTGTCTGGTGCGCAGGTTCCCGGAGTGCCCTGGCACCCAAGAACGAGAGCACGAACACGGCACCTGCAATGGCCAGCTTTCTTGCACGTGGGGTCATGTTGCTTCAGATGATTGCTGGGAACGATCCCCTGCTCTTAACGCATGGCTTGTTCCCTATGTCCGCGCCAGCGTTGTGCATACTCTACCGCACTTTTGGTTGGAGTGTGCTTGACTTCATTGAGTCCGTATGGAATAAGGCCAATTCGCGGAAAAGTCAAAAGTCCAAGGTTGAAAGTCGAAAGGCAAGGGGAAGGCCAACTCCATGGCCCGTGTGCAACAACGGACCACGGACAACCGACAACGGACCGCTGATAGCTGACGGCTGAAAGCTAACAGGTACCATTTGACGTCATCCACAAGCAATCCCGGTTTGCGTCGCGAACTCGGCTTGGTACAAGCCACGGCCCTGTCCATCACCGACATGATTGGCATCGGGCCGTTCATCACTATCCCGCTGTTTCTGACGACGATGGGCGGGCCGCAGGCGATGTTGGGCTGGATTGTAGGCGCCGGGCTGGCCTTCTGCGACGGCCTGGTCTGGGCCGAACTGGGCGCCGCCATGCCCAAGGCGGGCGGCAGCTACAACTATCTGCGCGAGGCTTTCGGGCCCGCCACGATCGGGCGCTGGTTCTCCTTCCTGGTGGTTTGGCAGATCATGTTCTCGGCGCCGTTGTCGGTGGCGAGCGGTTCGATCGGCTTTGCCAACTACTTCCACTACCTGGTGCCCGCGCTTTCATCCTGGGGCATACGGGTTTTCGCCTCGCTCATCCCCCTGGTCATGATCCTGCTGCTTTACCGGCGGATTCGCGCCGTGGGGAACCTCTCCGTGGTCCTGCTGGTGGGTGTGTTGATCGGCTGTTTCTGGATCGTGGGCTCGGGGCTGCCGCAACTGAGCGCGCACCGAATCTTTGATTTTTCCCCCGATGCCTTCCGGCTGAACTGGGTCTTCTGGGCGGGGCTCGGACATGCCACGCTGTTCGCGCTCTATGACTACTTCGGCTACTACAACGTTTGCTATCTCGGCGAGGAGATTCGCGACCCGGCGCGGGTGATTCCGCGCGCCATCCTATTTTCCATCGTGGCGGTGGCCGCACTTTACCTCCTGATGAATGCCTCGATCCTGAGCGTAGTGCCGTGGCGCGAGGCTCAGCAGAGCAAGTTTATCGCCTCAACCTACATTGAGAAACTGTACGGTGTCGGGGCGGGGAACTTGATGACGCTCCTCATGCTCTGGATCGCGTTTTCTTCGGTCTTCGCCGTCCTGCTGGGCTACACTCGCATCCCTTACGCCGCGGCCGCCGACGGCAACTTCTTCCGCGTCTTCGCGCGCCTGCATTCCAAAGGGGATTTCCCGCACGTCTCGCTGGTCACGCTGGGGCTGATTGCCGCAGCCTTCAGCCTTTTGAACCTGCCTGAGGTCATCGGCAGCCTCGTCGCCATCCGCGTGATGAACCAGTACCTTCCGCAAGCCATTGGTTTCTTCGTCCTGCGCTTTCGTCGTCCCGAGCTCCCGCGACCGTTTCGCATGTGGCTCTATCCGCTGCCCGGAATTGCCATCATCCTCGGCTGGCTTTACATCCTGGGCACGTCGAAGCCCCGGTCCTTGATTCTTGCCCTGGCCGTGTTCTTCGTGGGAACGGTTGCCTTCTTCGTTCGGGCGCG
>JBEKCQ010000016.1:0-45104 GCA_050014795.1 Terriglobia bacterium
TAGCCCGCCCCCCGGGCCAGGAACTTCACCTGCGGGTCGGTCTGCCCTTGATTCAGCTCGAAGCTCAGGGGCAGACGGGCGTACGAGGCCCATTGCACCGCCGAGGAACTCGCCTCGGGTCGCACAAGGGCCCCCCTCGCTTCCTCTGCCCTGGCGTTGGGTGTCAAAAGCTGTATCAATCCAAGCAGTAGAAAAGAAACCTTCATGGCAGTCTGACTTCCGAAATAGGCGACTGTTCCGCCGACGGGGCACGGTCGGCAACCCGGCTTTCGACTCTACCGTCGTGGCGTGGTCAGATACCTGATCAGTGAGGTCGCATTGAAATTCAACCCCACGTTGAGCGCGTCGTACGCGTAATGAACGCTGCGAGTGTAGCCAATCAGCAGCGTCACGTTATGCACCTTGCTGATCTCGAACCATCCGGAGAAGCCATTGTCACGGGCTATCTTCGACGCCAGGCGCGGTTTGTCTTGGTCCTGGTCCAAATACGTCTGCGACATCGTCTGAAACTCATGGTAGAAGTACCGGTTATGGTCATAGTCACCGACGACGCTCGAGCCGGGTGCGACTAATCTGCTAAAAACCGTTTGGGGGCCGCCAGGCACAAGGGCGTAAGCGGAGGCTCCGATTTTGAAACGAGGCCTGATCTGAAAATGGGCCCCGCCTTCGAAGTCCGAGATGAAGCCTAAAGTCTGATAGGGCCGGGCCATACTGTAAGGCCGGGGCATGTAGTATCGGTTTACAGTTCCGTTCGCGGCCCCAAAATTCAGGAAGGGTGTGAATCCCTTTAGCTTACCCTCGACGTGATTAAACCAATCAACCCCGAAGCGTCCGGTAGTGAAAATCCTCTCCGGGCTGGATGCCGGAATTGTGCCGGTTAGCACGGAGACGAAATTCACTCCTGAACGAGTCGTCTTGTAACGCACGTCAATGTAGGGATCCCCCCATACGGCGGTCCAACTCCAATCGCGACCCGTGACGAGAGAAAACGGACTACGCACTAAGAAGACCGGCAGCCCGACGTCGGCTCCGAAACGGGGGGTCAAGTTGTACCCAATGTTTGCGTCAAGGTTCATCACGAGGCCCAGAGGAGTCGAAGTCCCCTGTAACTGCACGAAGCCGGTTAGACCCTTTGGTTCAGCCTGGCCGGAAGAGGGCGTGGCCGACGTTGGCTTGATCAATTTCCCCAGGGCGCGGGCCGACGCGCCCACTGCGCGGCCGGGTGCCTTCAGAATCTTGCCCGCCGTTGATTCGAGATTCTCAGAAGAGGAAGAGGTAGGCTCGGCTTTCTCCTGAGCGGCGCTTAGGCATGGAATCAGAATTATGGCAAGCAGGGCCGCGTGAAATGATCTCACTAGCTTTCTCCTGTTCATCATGACGAAGTTGGCCGCATCCCGAACTGGCCTGCTATTTGCTGTCACTCGGTCCCCTGTCGAAGCGAGCTCTGAAACAGCAGAATGCCCTTATGATATACAGGGGGCCTGGCTCCAGACGATCTCGCCCCGATCCTTCCAGAGAGTCCCACCGCCCTCTGCGCCGCCGGATCCCTCGCGGCCGTCGCTCCTTACCGCGTCCAGCACTACTCCCGCGTCCACCTATGTGTGAACGACCGCGTTTACGGACAGCGCAGCGAGTACGACAGCAATAGTTCGCAACCGCCAGGATAGGTCTGCTGCTGGCTGCACAAGGACGCGCACTCGATGCTTCTTTGACTACGCACGATCAGCAGGCGCGCAAGAATCGCAAATTGTATCAGATGCATATGGCGCTGGCAAGGTTTCCCTCAGACTAGGCACTGTCTAGCATTTCTGTTGAAAGCCGGATGGAGGGTACTCCGAGTCACGATGAACTCCTCAGGCATGGGCCTGCTCACAGGCTAAGATGAAACAGCTCAGGACGTGCTCGCTCTGCGCCGGGTCGACACAGCCGGGGAAGCGACCGAGGTAGCGGCGCAGATGGCGCAAGAGGCCCTCGGCTAGGTTGGTGGTGCGTAGCCGGTGGCGCCAGCGCGCCGGCCAGCATAGGCAGGCCAAGACGCGGTCGAGTTCGGCCTGGAATTTCTCCACCATCGGCGGGGCCCAGAACTGCCAGGGACGGCAGAAGTTGGCGGCCCAACGACGCCATTGCGATTCGTCCTCGGCCTCCCACAGCCACCAGAACTCCCGGCGGAACTTCCGTCGTCGCGCGGCATCGAGCGCCGGGGTGAGGTCTTCTAACAAGCGAAACCAGTGGGCCAAACAGAGCTGATGCGCAGCCGTGGGATAGACCATGGCCGCGGCGGCGGTGATGGCGTCGGCTCCGTTACTGACGATCAAGGCCACCTCGTCCAGACCCCGCGTGCAGAGGCACCCCGACATGATGAGTCGGATGCTCGAACACCGAGCCGTCGTTGCTGGATCGCGGCGTGAAGATTGACTTTTCTCGGCGGTTCGGTCATTCTTCCCCCATCCCAGATCCCGCGGTTAGTGCAAAACTATGAAAAAGATACTGATTTACGACACGACCTTGCGTGATGGTTCACAAGGCGAACAGATTTCGTTCTCTGTGGAAGACAAACTCCACATCGTCAAGAAGCTGGATGAGCTGGGGGTGGACTACGTCGAGGGCGGCTGGCCTGGCTCGAACCGTAAGGACCTGACTTTCTTCCGCCGGGCGCACGAACTCAAGCTGAAGCATGCCAAGGTCGCAGCGTTCGGCAGCACCCGCCACCCGCGCCACAGCGTGGCCCACGACCGGAATCTTCAGGCGCTGGTCGAAGCCCACACTCCGGTAGTAACCATTTTCGGAAAGACCTGGGATCTGCATGTGAAGCTGGCTTTGGGAATTTCTCTCGAGGAAAACCTCGGTCTGATTCGGGAGTCGGTGGAGTTCCTGAAGTCCCAAGGGAAGGAAGTAATCTACGACGCCGAGCATTTCTTTGACGGATTCAAGGCCGACCCGGCGTATGCGCTGGGTACGCTCGAGGCCGCCGAGGAGGCTGGAGCTGACACCATCGTGCTGTGCGACACCAACGGCGGCACGGTGACCGCCGACATTGTCGAACGCTTTCGGGTCGCGGCCCAACATGTCCAGGTGCCCCTGGGGATTCACACTCACAACGATGGCGACATGGCGGTCGCCAACTCCATTGCCGCCGTGCAGCAGGGGGCGGTGCACGTGCAAGGCACGATCAACGGGTACGGCGAACGGTGCGGCAATGCCAACCTGTGCTCCGTGATCCCCAACCTCGAGCTGAAGTTGGGCCTGCGCTCGATCGGCAAGGCCAACCTCAAGCGCCTCACGGAAGTGTCCCGCTACGTCAGCGAGTTGGCCAACCTGCACCATCGCCAGGATCTGCCCTACGTCGGCAAGAGCGCGTTTGCCCACAAAGGTGGCATGCATGTGAGTGCGGTGATGAAGGAGAGATCGGCCTATGAGCACGTGGATCCCGCGGTCGTGGGCAACGAACGCCGGGTCCTGGTCTCGGAACTTTCCGGCAAGAGCAGCGTGCTCTACAAGGCGGAGGAGCTGGGTCTGGAGATCGACAAGGCTTCTCCCGAGGCCAAGGTCGTAGCGGAAAAGCTCAAAGAGATGGAGCACGACGGTTATCAGTTTGAAGGGGCCGAAGCGTCCTTTGAGATCCTGTTCAACAAGCTGGTGCACCACTCCCAAGAGTTTTTCGAGTTGGACGGCTTTCGCGTCATCACCGAGAAGAAGGGAGCCAACGAGCCTTACTCGGAGGCCATCATCAAGTTGCGGGTGGACGGCACGGTGGAACACACCGCCGCGGAAGGGGTGGGCCCGGTGAGCGCCTTGGACCGCGCCCTGCGGAAATCGCTGACCACCTTCTTCCCTTGCATCCGGGACATTCGCTTGACCGATTACAAAGTCCGCGTGCTGAACCCCGAAGGCGCGACGGACGCCAAGGTTCGGGTGCTGATCGAAACCAGCGACGGCCACGATACCTGGGGAACCGTGGGCGTCTCCGAAAACCTCATCGAGGCGAGCTGGCAGGCCCTGGTGGACAGCATCACGTACAAGCTGAAGAAGGAATACGGCTACCGGCGGCAGGTGAGCGCGGCGCGTGCGACCAAGTGAGCCGGCCGCGCGTTCTGCGATACATTGGTGTGGCAAATGAGGTAGTCCAAGGCTTGAGGAGGACGGGCAGCGTTGCGGATACGTTGTCTTGCCTCGAGGGGAGTCACCATGAACCGCAAAGAGAAATTCCAGAAACTGGGCAAGCCCAGAGAGTCAAAGACAGAAGTCAACAGACGAGAGTTCCTGGCTGCAGCCACAGGGCTGGCGTCGGCGACGCTGTTAGCGAAAGACGCGGAAGGCGCGGCAGCACGCATGCCGGTCGGTTCCAGTCCTGCGGCTGGGGGGTTGGCGATCCAAGGAGGATCGCCCGTGCGCGCCACAAAACTCTCCGCCAATTTCCCCGGCCCTCTCTACTATGACGACGCCGAGCGGCGTGAACTACTCGAGGTCTTGGACGGCCGCAGCCCCTTTCGCTGGTATGGGATTGGTCCCAAGGGGAAGACGCCCAACAAGTGCAACCTCCTGGAAAGAGAATTCGCCGCGCGCCAGGGAACAAGATATTGCGTGGCCGTGACCTCCGGGACGGCTGCCTTGATCACCGCGATGGCCGCGCTGGGAGCGGGGCCCGGGACCGAAGTCATCCTTCCTGCCTGGACCTGGTATTCCTGCTACGACGCTATCATTGCCGCTGGGGCCACTCCGGTCTTTGCGGAAATCGACGAATCCTGGAATCTCGACCCCGCCGATCTGGAACGTCATATCACCTCGCACACGCGGATCATCATGGTGGTGCACATCATGGGCGAGCCCGCCAACATGGACCCAATCCTCGCCATCGCCCGCAAGCATCATCTCAAGGTGCTGGAGGACTGCGCCCAAAGCTTAGGGGCAACTTACAGGTCCCGGCCGGTGGGTTCGCTGGGGGATTGCGGAATCTACAGCTTCCAGGTCTGCAAGACCATCTCGGCCGGCGAGGGTGGCGCGCTGGTCATGAGCGACCCGAACGTTTTTGAGCGGGCGGCTCGCTTTCACGACCTGGGACAACTGCGTGAGCCGCACGCTGAGAATCTAGGGGAGCGTCCGCGCCTGAGCCAATTCGTTGGCTGGCAATTCCGCATGAGCGAATACACGGGCGCGGTCCTGCGAGCGCAGCTCCCCAAACTCGACCTCATCGTAGCCGATTTTCGCGCTCGCGGGACGCGCGTGGCCGAAGGGATTGCGGACTTGCCGGGAATTCAATTCCGCAAGACCCATGACTCGACGGGGAGATTGCAGTCGTCGGTTTACTTCCGCACGGCCGGGAAGGATGTGCGTGATCGCTTCCTCGCCGCGTTGGAAGCGGAAAACATTCCAGCCTCGCCGATGGAGGGATCTGTGATATTGCCGATCGAGCCCTTCATCGAGAAGAAGCAGGTGCTGGAACCGGGTTGGCCCTCGTTTGAGACTGCCCAGGGGAAGAACGTCTCTTATGGCGCTGCCTGCTGCCCGCGCACGATTGACCTCTGGAACCGGTACGTCGGTGTTCCCATCGATCCCACGTACTCGGACCAGGACGTTAACGACATCATCGCGGCGATTCGCAAGGTGTATCCCGTCATCATGGGAACGTGACGGGAGTCACGTCACCGATCGCACCAAGGTCCGGTGCCTGCCCGTGGGTCTGATCATGGCCATCCGACCCTTTGGACCCAACGCGAACCGGTGTCCGGTGCCTGTAAGAAGCTGGCTAGCCACCCGAGGGACAGGAATGCAGCTAAACTAACATACGGGTTGGCACGATCACCCGAGGAAGGTCAGGAGGAACACATGAAGAACGGGAGAATATCGCGGCGAGATTACCTGGCGATGTTGGGGACCGGCGCCACGGCGCTGGCAGCATCCGGCATGCGCCTGAGGGCGACGGAGGCGGTCGGCGGTGTGCGTCCGACGGGCGAGTCGAGTGCCGAAGAGCGGGCAGACCGTGAACGCCGCATGAAGTGGTGGCATGCGGCCAAGTTCGGGATGTTCATTCATTGGGGCCTTTACAGCGTCTATGGCCACCACGAGTGGGCAATGGAAGAGGAAGGAATCCCGGTTGCCGAATACGAGCAATTCGCCAAACAGTTTCACCCCCAGCCGGACGCGGCGCGCGCGTGGGCGAAACTGGCGAGACAGGCGGGCATGAAGTACGTGGTCATGACCAGCAAGCACCACGAGGGCTTCTGCCTGTTCGACACCCCCTCCACCAACTATTGCGCGCCCAGACAGGGTCCGGGGCGTGACCTCGTGAAGGAGTTTCTCGAGGCGGCGCGGGAGGAAGGCCTGCGTGCCGGGCTCTACTATTCGTTGATGGATTGGCATCATCCGGATGGGGCGCGTTGCCTCAGGGACGAGACGGCGCGCCGGCGCTTTGTGGATTACATCCACGGGCATGTCCGCGAGCTTTGCACCAACTACAGGCTCGACGTGCTCTGGTACGACGTGGCCTGGCCGCTGGACGCGAAGGGCTGGGAGTCTGAGAAGATGAACCAGATGGTGTTCGGCCTGCAACCGGATATCATTGTCAACAACCGAAATCTGCTCTCCGGGGACTTTTCAACCCCCGAACAGGAAATCCACGCGGAGAAAGCCGGCCGGGCCTGGGAAACCTGCATGACGATGAATGACAGTTGGGGATACCAGAAGGCCGACGACAACTGGAAGACCCCGAAGACGATTGTCCGCAACCTCTCCACCTGCGCGCAGGACGGTGGGAACTACTTGCTGAACATCGGCCCGCACGGCGATGGTTCGATCCCGGAAGAATCAGTTCACCTCCTGGCTGCCGTGGGAAAGTGGATGCAGAGATACGGCCCCACGATCTACGCGACGGAGCGCTGCCGGGTGACAGAATCCGTCTTGGCGAATTTCACCCGGAAAGGAAGTTCTCTTTACGTCCACGTGTACAACTGGCCGGGCAGCACGGTGGCGGTCGGTGGCCTGCGCACCAAGGTGAAGTCGGCGCGGCTGTTTGCCACCGGTCAGAAAGTGGATTTCCAGCAGGAGGAGTTTCGCGTGCGGTTTACCGGGTTGCCGGAAAAGGCTCCCGATGAGCTCGCAACCGTCATCGAGGTCGAGTGCGAGGGCGAGCCGGTGCAGGATACAGAGTGGATCCGCCGGGAACGGCCACGACGGTCAGTGGGGGTATAGGAAGGCGCAGGGGGGCTCCGCAAACATCCCGTACACGTTGCCGCCGAGTGCCACACGCCGCCAGGCCCCTATTACTGTGCGGCGACGCTTCACGAAAGCGCCCGCTTCTGGACTGGCTTTTCCCCCTCGGGCTTCGGCACGAAGATGTCCTGCCACGTGAGCCCGCACTCCTTGACCATTTCCACGCAGTACTCAAGGCGCCCCAGTTCCCTGCCTCCGTTGTTTGTGCCGAAAGCGAATTTGACCCCGGCTTTCTTGGCCGCCTTGATGAACGCCAGGCTGGGCAACCGATAGGTGTTGTTGATCTCGATGGCCACGTCGTTCCGCTTGGCGGCCTCGATCACTTTTTGCATTCGTTCGGGCGTCCAGAGGCGGTCGTAGTCGGCGGCGATCGCTTTGGGAAGGAACGTGGGATTGACGTAGATGTCAATCGGCTCGTGGTTGAGGACGCCGAGGATGCGGTTGACGCACATCTCGGTGAACCGCTCCTTGTCTGGGATCTCGCCCACCTCATCGCCGATCCAGAGCCGCATGCGCTTGCCGCTGTCGTCGGTGAAGGTCATGGCATCGGTGAACGCGTAATCGAACTTGGCGATGGTTTCCTTGGAGAACAGCTTCACCCATTCCCGGCCTTCCCCTTGCATGGCGACGAAGACTGGTTGACCCTTCATGCTCCGGAGGAACTCCTCCGCCGCAGCGTCGTTGGTGACAGGAAAGCCCAGGCCACAGTTGACTGCGATTCCGTACATGATCCCCAGCCGGCGTGACTCCCGCAGCGCTTCCTCCAGCGTCAGCCCGCCCTTCAGGTGAACGTGGTAATCGACCACGGGGAAGTTGTCGGCATTCATCCGCAGCAATTCGCGGTAGACGTCGTCCACGACCGGCCGCTCATCGGTGGCCATCGGCAGATCGTCGGGCAGTGGCTTCACCGAGATATTTCGGAAGAAGACCTTCGAGTTTGGGTCATGGCATTGGAGCGCGAACGTGCCCCGGTCGAGAACGCGCCCCGCCGCATCGCCCAGGCGCACGGGCGGATCAGGCTCGACGTAATCCACCAGCAGCGTGCCGTTCAGCCGAATCTGCACCTGCTTCGCCCGGACCAGGATGTGTAACTGGAACCACTCGTTGTCGCTCGCGAGCGCCTTGTAGACGTTGCGGACACCGTAAAGCGAGCCGGTCTTCCTGCGCTCGACGTAACTCGCGTCACCCTTCTGGGTGTTGTTGATCTGGACCTCGAAGCCTTTTTCCGGCCAGCCGCCCGGTCGGAACTTGGTGTGGAAGTAGATGCCGGAATTGGCGCCCGGGCGCGCCAGCACGTCTGCTTTCAGCTCGAAGTTCTTGAAGTCGGCGTGGCGCACGCTGCCGGTATAGAACAGGTGCGAGCGCGGACCATCGGCTGCGATCTGGCCGTCCACGACCCGGAAAGAGCCTCCGCTCTCGCTGGCCTTCCAGCCGTCGAGGGTGCGCCCGTCGAAGAGTGGAGTCCAGTCTGCCTCCCCGCGGAGCGCAGCAGGCAGAACCAGCAAGGAAGCCAGCAGATCGCGCCTTGAAATCGGGACCATAGGGTAATCCTTTCGGGGCTCGCGTGTTCGGAGCAGCCCTTACGCCAACGTCAGACCTGGGCGCGCCTGCCGAGCCAGGGCATTGCGCAGGTATTCTACGCCATTCATCTGTGCGCGACACCGGAGATGTTTTGGAAGGAGAGGTCGTTTAACGGCAGTAGTCCACATTGTCGGGTGCGAAAGACGTTCCCGACAGATACGACGTCATTTACCAAGGGCTGATCACCGGAGCCGTCGAATCAGGTGGAGGCGACTGGCCAGGGCGCTTACTCTCAGGGTTGCAGCCACCGGTCCATCCACTCGAAAGCTTCCTCCTGCATCTTCCGGCTGAAGATGTGCGGCTCATCGTAGAAGCGGCCATCGAACCTCGCGGTAGCTCCCAACTTCCTGTAAATCGCGGCGATCTTCTCCACTGCTTCTTTCATCCCCTCCAGCGGATAAAGCTCGTCACGGCTGCACTGTTGAACCATCAGGGGCTTGGGTGCCCGGCAGGCAATGACGTCGGGCAAGTCGAGAAAGCGAGCCAAGCCGGGCAGGAAATGCACGAAGCTGTGCGTGGCCACATGTTTCCTGATCATCGGCCGCAACGTGGACATCCATCCCACGGAAACCGCGCATTGGATGCGGTCGTCCAGGCCGGCGAGGTAGTCCGTGCGGTCACCGCCCATCGATATGCCCAAACAACCGATCCTGGTGGGATCCACTTCCGGGCGGGTCACCAGGTAATCCACCGTCCGGATGTCATCCCAGTGGACAATTCCCTGCCAGGTTGTGCCTGCCCAAATAAGGCTGCGGGCCAGGATGCCTTCTCCCTCGCTGGCGTGCTCGTTCAACTCTTCCACAACCCTGACCGAGTACTGGGAGCGGTCTGAGCCGTGCTTCTCGAGGTCGTCCTGGAAGTGCGTGCGTCGCTCTCCGAAATAGAAGGCGTCAATGGAGATCACCACGTAGCCGCGGTGGCACAACTCGAGCGAAGTCGAGCGGCCTTCGTAGTTCTGTTGACGGTAGAGCGTGACGGCGGGGTGATCACCCTCGGGCATCGGCATCACCTTTTCTTTGCCGAAGACAAACATTCCGCCATGCGAGTGGAGGTCAACGATGGCTGGCCGTGGGCCTCTCTTCCCCTTCGGGATGAGAAGGTAGGCTGGGACGCGAAACCAGGGAGCCGTTGAAAACAGGATTTTCTCCTGGATGTAATCGGAGTGTTCCCACCGCCCCACAACCTCCGGTCCGGGAGCAACGGCCGGCGGCGTATAGTGGAACAACTCCAGCACTTTCTCCCGCGCGGTTCGCCGGTACTCCTCGAGGCTCGAATACGATCGTTCCAGAAAGGAGAGTGGATACCGGCACTGGTCCGCGAGTCTCTGAATCTCAGAGTAAATGGTTCCGGCATCGGCGTCTGCCTGGAAGGGAGTCGGGGCGCCTGACTGCATTGGTTCAGGGTGGAACCTCCCCAAGGCATGGAGATCCGCCGCGAGAAAGAACGCCCCCCAGCCTGCCGACTCAAGGAACAGCCGCCGGTCAAGCTCGCGGCCGGTAGAGTCTTTGGCCTCATTCACCTTTTTGACACGACTCATGACTCTCCTCTCCGGTTCACCTCAGTATGCAACGCAGGCCGATTATATTGTATTGGCCGTGAGCTTGGCATTCACGAGCGAGTCATCTGGGATCTCCAAGCTCCCGCCTGGGCGAACAAACACAGAGGGGTTCTCTGTCTTTTTCGCGGGACGCAATGATGGTAAACTCCACCGCGCGCGCTATGATCCGATCCCACAGCATCATTACTTTTGCCCAGCCATCACTTTCCGCCCGACTGGAGAACAATTCATGACCGAGCACTTCTGGCTAGGCATGGCCATCATCATTGTGAGCGGGGGCCTGAACGGGAGCTTTCCTCTGCCCATGAAGTACGCGCGCCAGTGGCGCTGGGAAAACACTTGGCTGGTGTTCTCCCTCACGGCGCTGCTGGTGCTGCCCTGGATACTTGCTCTCGGGTTCGTGCCGCAACTGGGTGAACTCTATCGCGAAGCTCCGACCCGCGCGATTCTCATTCCCCTGATCTTCGGTTTTCTCTGGGGCATCGCCCAAACCACCTTCGGACTGAGCATCAAAGCCGTGGGCATGGCCTTCGCCTTCGCGGTGGTCTCCGGCCTGGGATGCCTTCTGGGGTCACTGATTCCGATTTTGACTTCCAATACTGCGGACCTGTTCCATCCGCGCGGATTGCTCTTGTTGGCCAGCTTGCCGATTCTTTTTCCTGGCTTGGTTCTGTACAGCATGGCGGGGCGCCGCCGAGAGAAGGAGCAAGCCACGGACGCCGGCCCCGCGGACGCCGCCGCGATGAGCTTCGCGGCGGGACTGGCGATTACGATCTTCACCGGGGTATTCGGGGCGAATCTCAACCTGGGATTCCACTTTGGCCACGGGCTCGTCCAGCGAGGCTTGGAACTGGGCGCGAATCCCGCCACCTCAACGTATCCGGTCTGGGCACTGGTGCTGCCGGCTGGTGTCATTCCCAATGTGTTCTATTGCGTCTATCTGTTGTTCCGTAATGGCACTTGGTCGGTGTTTCGCACGAGCGGGTGGGCCAAGGAAGGCGCGCTGTCCGTCGCCATGGCGCTGCTCTGGTTGGGCGGCATGGTCTCGTACGGAATCGGCGCCACGCTGGTGGGCCGCTACGGGACATCCGTGGGCTTTGCGCTGTTCAGCGCTTCCATCATCCTGGCGGCAAATGTGGGCGGGATTCTCTCCGGCGAATGGAAGTCCACCTCCGTGCGGACGAGGCGCTTGCTCGCCGTCGGCATGGCCGCGATTCTAATTGCCATCATCGTGCTGAACCTCGGCGGACTCTTCTAAAGGTTCCGCCCTGGGTTCACTCCACTCTTTCGAGCAGCACCGAGGTGCTGTCGAAGTCGCCCTCCAGCCTCAAGTTCAAACCGTGGTTCATCAGGAATGAGCCGCTCAACACACCCTGCTTCTCCACCAGCTTGTCATCCATCGGTCGGACGCGATACATCGCCCGCTCGTCGAGACCGCGAAGATAGATCGTGGGCGCCGGGCGGAGATACTGCTGCGAATGAAGGAAAGCGAAGAGCACGACCTGCTTGCCATCCGCCGCGACGTACTGGTTCGCCGTCAGACTTCCTTCGCGCGGCGAGTATAGTCGATAGAGTTCCCCCTCCTGGACGGTTCTGCGGATGCTCTTGTAGTACTCAATCATCTTTCCGGCCAGCTCGAAATCCGCCGGCGACCAGTGGTTCAAATTGGAGCCGATGCCCAGCGACCCCTGCATGGCCACCAGGAAGCGATACTTGAGCGGCGTGCTGCGCCGGTTCAGGTTGGGCACGTCGGTGACCCAATCCATCATCACCTTGGGCGCGTAGGCAAACGTGAAGCCCTCCTGGATGCGCAGCCGGTCAAAAGCTTCCGTGTTGTCCGATGTCCACACCTGCTCGACGCGCGAGAGGGTGCCGAGGTCCACGCGTCCGCCGCCGCCCGAGCATGCTTCGATCTCGAGCTGCGGATGCTTGGCCCGCAGCCGGTCGATGATCTCGTACAGGTTGGTCACGTACTTCACCCAGATCTTCTTCTGCTCGGGCACGGGGACTTCCGGCCAGCCCGGCTCGGAGAAGTGACGGTTCATGTCCCACTTGATGAACTTGATGTGGTTCTCCGCGAGCAAGCGGTCGAGGACGGTGAAAATGTGTTCCTTCACGTCGTCGCGCGCCAGGTTGAGAATCAGTTGATTACGCGCTTCGCTGCGTGGGCGCCCCGGAAAATTCATGGCCCAATCGGGATGCTGGCGATAAAGGTCGCTCGCGGGATTCACCATTTCCGGTTCGACCCACAACCCGAAATCCATACCTAAGCTGTTCACATAACTGATGAGCGGCTTCAGGCCGTTGGGAAACTTCTGGGGATTGACCGTCCAATCGCCCAGCCCGGCGTGGTCGTCGTTCCGCTGGCCGAACCAGCCGTCGTCCATGACGAAGAGTTCCACACCAATCTTCGCGGCTTTCTCCGCCAGTTGCTTCTGCCCCGCTTCGTTCACATTGAACAGTGTCGCTTCCCAGGAGTTGTAAAGGACAGGCCGGGGGTGCGGCGCGGCGCGGTCGGGCAGGATTTCCTGGCGCTGGAAGCGATGCATCAGCCGGGAGGCTTCGCCAAATCCCTGGTCGGTGAAGCCTGCATAGAAAGACGGCGTGGACAGGCTCTCGCCCGGCTTCAACGGATAGCTGAAATCAAAATCGTTGTATCCACCCACCACGCGAACTTGCTGGCCCGGTGTTTGTTCTATCACCAGCTTCCAGTTGCCGCTCCAGGCGAGCGCACCAAACCAGACGCGGCCATGCTGCTCGTCGGCGCTGGCCTGCTCGTCGATAGCAAACCACGGGTTCAACTGGTGGCTGGTATTACCACGACGGCTTTCGAGAACCTTCTTGCCCGGGTGAATCTCCTCGTGGATAAGCTGCGTCTCGCCCGCCCAGCGTCCCGTCAGGTAGCTCAGCCGGTAGCCATCGCCCGCCGGAACGCACCACACGCCTGACTGGGCGCTCTCCACCACCAGCGATTGGGACGTCCGGTTTCGTATCTCTGCCTGCTTACGGATGATGTCCGTGCGCGGATAGACGCGATATTTGAGATCCACAAGCACATCGTCCTGGATGTCTTTCAACTGGATTTCCAGCGTGTCGCCATGCGCTTGATGCGAGACGTACTTCAGAACGAGGTCGCGGACACCGTCGGCGCGCGTCACCTTCAGACACGGCTCGGTGTAAAGCCGTCCGCCCCAGCCCGGATATTCCCCGTTCGTCATCGTTTCCGGCGAATCAAAGGAGGCGTGTTCCGGCCGGCTGTGCGCGGCAGTAAGGTCCTGGTCACGCAGGAGCTTCCTGCCCCAGTAAACGCTCTGGAGTTCGTTGCGCTCATTGACGCCCAGCACGTAGGAGGTTCGATCGGTTTCCAGCACCCAGAGTTTCTGCTCTGGCAGGTAACGGATGGGCGCTCCATTCGCCGCAGGCGCGGGCCATGCGGCGCAGGCCGCAGCGAGTACCGCACAGAATATCGCAACCTTGAAATCTCTTCGGAAACTCATGACTTCTCGCAACATGCTTCTTCCCTCCGCCGTGATTTCGGAATGGGAGTCGAGCGAATCAACGATGCTTCTGTGCTGCCTATGAAATCTATCAGGCAGCACCCGCCACGCCCGGCCTGTGTCTTCAGGGCGCGGAGCCGCCCACTACGCGGAGGTTGTGTGAACCCTCGTGCCTGACCCGCAGGACGCGCTGGCGCTCATCGAACGTCCAGCCTGGAGCAGCGAGGTCGCTCCGCTTCGCAAGCTCTTTCCCCTCGGCGGTGACGCGCCGGGGCATGAAGTTCAACCGCAGCACCTCGGTCGAGTCAGCGTCAAACGTCTGGTAATTGACCTCCTCGGGCAGATAGGACACGCTGCGGACGATTGAGGTCGAGCGCAACAGGTGGCTTTCTTCGGGCGGCGCCCACTCGGGGATAGACCCCAAGCCCGCCATGAAATGCCGGATGTAGTCACCGTAGCCGTCGGAGAACCAGACGCTCTGCTCGTTCGGCCCTACGTTGACGACCCCATTCTCATGGCACATGTAGGTGGCCCAGTTGAAGGACCTGAACGCCTTCTCCTTAGCCGCTGCATCGCCGGTTTTCTCGTACCACAAGGCATTAATGGAAGCGTAGCGCGAGGTGTGGCTGCCCATCTTCGGCATGTACTGGATCTGTTCGGAGACGGCATTCGCTCCGAACTGCACGGCGGGTTCCTTGGGAACATCAACCACGAAGGTTTTCTCAACCCACTGGATCATTTTGGGAACATGCGTTTGCCACTCGGGATCATACTCGGGATGGAGCGTGATGTACCGTGCCGTCTCGAGCGCGCTGTATTGGTTGAAGTTCTCGGGCTTGTCGAAGATGGGCACATCCTCGAAGTACGTGGCCCAGAGGTTGTTCTGCATGGAATAGTCCATCATCCACTTCCAAGCCATCTGGCGGGCCCTGCGGTAGGCCGGCACATCACCGAGGTTCAGGCGCACGAGCTCGTCGAAGAGGCGAATGGGGCCAATAACGTTCGCGGAGTATTCCTCGCGCGCCACATTCGTCTCCGCATAGACCCGGAAAGGCCAGGGCGAGTGCGTTGCGTCGCCGGGACGGACAAGCCGGGCCAAAGCGTCGGCGCAGGCGAGGGCAGCCTCGCGGTAGCGGGCCTCGCCCGTCAACTCGTAAAACTTCTGGTACCCGTAACCGAGTTCGCCCACCTTGTCGGGCTCGATCACGCCGTAGCCGTCGCCGCGTCCGGGCATCTTTCGGTCGTAAAGAAAGTCATGAGCCCCGCGATACTCGGTGGCGCTGTGGTCGGAACTCGCGTAGGGGACGCTGCCCCACACCCAGGGCGACGGTGTGGTTCCGTAGGCAAGCTGGAAATCGAGCAGCGCTTGGACCAGTTCCACCACCGCCCGGTCACCTGAATAGGCATAGTAGGCACTCGCCGAGTCCACCAGCATGGCATACACCCCGGCAGGATTGTGTGGCCAAGCCGTGCCGTGAAGACCCTTCTGGTCGATGCAACAGTAAGCGAAATACGACTTCAGGCCATTGGACTCAACCGGCACGGACTTGAGCAGGAAATCCCAAGCCATACGCATTACGCGGTCGTAAGCCTTCTCCTGCGGAGTGACCCACGAGAGCAATTTCCCTTGCGTATCCAGCACGACGTGATGGCCGTTCAATGTCTCTTCGGCCCTCAGTGGGATCAGCATGGCGAGACCGACCAACAGAATCGTTGCCGTTCTGGAGATTTCTTTTCTCATCGTTGTCACCACCCTTTGCGACGGTCCTGCGGCCGCACCGAATTCTGGCGGCCATTCTAACAACTCGGGATTTGTCACTGACGCGGCATCAGCCGCGGCCAGCGGATTTCGATCCCTTGCTTCTGGAGCACGTCTTGAAACTCCTCGAGCAATTTCCGGGTATTGCGGACCTGGCGCGGGATCGTCTTCCGCGCCAGGCAAAACGCCGTCAACATGCCAACGGATTCGCCGATGTTCCACTCCACGGGATGCAGCCGGAAGCACCCGTTCGTGATATGCGTCGTGCCGATATTCTTCGCGGCCGGCAGGAGATTCTCCACCCGACGGGGAATGAGTGCACCCAACGGGATCTGAAAGGGGAGCGAAGCAACGTCAATGTAATTCTCTGCGCCGGTCGAAGGATGAAGGTCAATCCGATAGCTTCCGACGCCCACCGCGTCATCAAAGGTTTCAGCCTGCAATTCCTCCGGTTTCCTGCCGGTGAGTTGCGCCCGGGCCTGCGTGCCGACGTGCTGCTCCAGGACTGTGAACTCTGCCTGGATGCGCCGCGACTCGCGGATGTAGGGATACTTGGCCAGCCCGTCGTCTGTCCCCACCACGTCCTTTCGTAGCCGCAGGCCGCGCCAGCCCGTGCCACCGTCCGGGCGCGGCGCCTCAGTCTGCATCCAGTAGAGCAAGGACAAGCTCAAATGCTTGGCCTGCTGCAAGTATTTTTCTGCTTCCGCCGCAGGGGCGTCAATCAGACGGCCCAACCAGTAATCGTTCTGTGGCCAGTTGACCAACGAGATGTCGCCGGGATAAGTCCCCTCGACGAAGTTCCGCTGGTCGACAATTCGCCGGTAGGTCCAAAGATTGGACTCGCCTCGACGCGAGCCTTTGTCCAACGGGTCTAAGTAGCCCCGGGCGACGCCCAGAGTCTGAGGCTCCGTCCATTGCCAATCGAGCAGCCGGCCCGGCCACGGTGGCGTCAATTTTGGCCGGTAGCTCTTCCAGAACTCATAGGAGTCGGGCTTCTCGATCGTGTGCTCCTCGCCGTCAACGTAATCCATGGCGAAGCAATAGGTGAAGGCTTGCTGGTTGGCTGGCTCCGCGCTGGTCGGGGCATGGAGTTCGTCTGTCTCTCGCTGGGACTCTGCTCCCGTGACGTACTCGGTCTTGGCGAGCGACAGGAGATCCCCCAGTTCGGTGGCATCAACGATGTACGGGGCTCGGAGCGTTACTTCCCTACCGGACCGAAGATTTCTTACCGTGACCGCGGCGATAGAGTCTCGCTCGACGTCTGCGGCCGCGGGTTTGTGCTCGCGAAGAATCGTTAACCGGGCGCCGCTCAGGTACGGAGCCAGCATTGCTTCCAGGACGGCCAGCGCCACGCGCGGCTCGTGACAGAGCCGGGAGACGCTCCCGTTGCCGGGATTCAAATCAACCCGGGCTCGCGCTTCCGCGGTAAGCGGATAATTGTGGCGATAGTAGTCGCGCACCCGCGTGCGGAACTCTCGATAGGCACGCGTGGCTCCGAAGCTCTCCATCCAGGGATGCTCATCCGGCGGGACCGCCTGCGCCGTCAACTGCCCGCCAATCCAGTCCGTCTCTTCCGTCAAGATCACGCGCAGGCCGTTTCGCGCGGCGGCGAGAGCTGCCGCACAACCCCCCGTGCCGCCCCCAATCACCACGACGTCAGCTTTCATCTCCTGGGAATTGCTTGATAGCCCGGACCCACGAGGCGCTCGACCGGCACTTCCTACCCGCGGGTGCAAGGCGAGTGCGCCCAAGCCCATTTGCTGAATGAAGGTACGTCGCTTCATGAGACCTCTCGAAGAGGCGATGTCACGCTGTGAGTCCAGGCTCGAACAGCGTGGAAACCCAAGTCCCCTCTCCCCGTGCCGTCTGCGTGAGAATGCGGCGCACCATGTTAACTCTCTTCCTTCCTCGTTGCCACGCGAGTAGAATGCAGCGGCCGTCAGGACGTAGCAGCAAACTGCTGGGCTGGAGCCCAGCGCTACGAGGGCCGGGCCACTGAAGACAGACCCTAAAGACCGTGACAACTTCCCGATGCTGAAAACGTTTCGCATTATGGCAGGAGCAGCCTTGGTGGGGCTCATTCTCTTCGCGGCCAGCCGCGCCGTACGCGACTGCCCGGCCGGGCCGTACGTCTACGACAACTGCCTCTGGCTCTGGGTACGCGAGGCGTTGCATCTCCCGCCGAGCAAACTGCTGCGCGCTGCGACATTGGAGTTTGTGGGGCTG
The DNA here is from genome assembly GCA_050014795.1 of Terriglobia bacterium. Classification (GTDB taxonomy): domain Bacteria; phylum Acidobacteriota; class Terriglobia; order UBA7540; family UBA7540; genus JALHUF01. The sequence continues at coordinate 17,828 of JBEKCQ010000016.1, forward strand.
GTGCTGCTGGCCGGCCTTTACGCGACAGCCCGCTTCGTTTTCTCGTTGGGCAGAGTCAAGGATGCGCCCGGGAGCGACAGGCCCCGCGATGCTTCAACTCCTCCCGAGTCCAAGTCGTGTCCTGGCTCGTGAATCATTGCCGCGCTTCCGGCAAAGCGAGTCTGATAGAATGGCGCCGTCCGAGCTTCCCGTTGACTCGGGAAAGTGCGCCGGCGCCTTAGACCCTTCATTCCACCCCACGGGGAGGGACGATGCGAATCCCACGAATCAGCTTAAGTGCCACGCTGGCCGCGGTCACGTGTGCCAGTACTTTCGCTTTGGGACAAACCTACAAGTCCCACATCGAGAATCCTATCGTCCGCTACCAGATGTCGGCGCGGCTTGACCCGGCGACGAAAACCGTCAAGGGGCACTACACCCTGGTCTGGCGGAACCACACCGACGAGTCCATCCCCGATCTCTATTTCCACCTCTATCTCAACGCCTTCAAGAACGTGGACAGCACGTTCATGCGGGAAGGCATCGTCAGCCGGCGGCGGGAGGTGCTCCGGGAGTGGAGGACGACGCCCGAGAAGGATAAGTGGGGCTGGGTGGATGTGGACAAGATCCAGATTGTGGGCGGCGCGGACCTGACCCCGGCGAAATCCTTCGTCCATCCCGACGATGACAACGCGGCAGACCAGAGTGTGATGCGGGTGGCGCTGCCCCAGCCGATTCCACCACAGGGGACCATCGAGCTCGCGCTGGATTTCACCTCCAAACTGCCCAGAGGCCTGGCCCGCACCGGGTATGTGGACGACTACTTCTTCGTCGTGCAGTGGTTCCCAAAAATCGGCGTTTACGAAAGCGCCGCCGAGCAGGCCCATCATTACGGCCAAACCACTCCTCCGCCCCAGGGCGGCTGGAACTGCCATCAGTTCCATGCCAATACGGAGTTCTTCGCGGATTACGGCGTCTATGACGTGGAGTTGACCGTGCCGTCAAACTTCGTCGTGGGCGCCACGGGATTTCTGCGGAACAAGCGCGAGAACGCGAATCAGACGACAACCTACAACTTCTATCAGGAGGACGTCCACGACTTTGCCTGGACGGCCAGCCCGCATTTCGTCAAGCTGACTCGAACCTTCATTGCCGCCAACGAGGTAAAGCCGGACGAGATTTTCGCCTGGGCCAAGATCCTGAACCTGTCCACCGATCAGGTGGCACTGCGCGATGTCAGCGTGACGTTACTGGTGCAACCGGACCACCAGAATCTCGCGGAGCGCTATTTCCGGTCCACCTTCTATGCGCTGAAGTATTACGGGCTGTGGTATGGGCAGTATCCCTACGATACCTTGACGGTGGTGGACCCGGCGCGCCACTCGAACTCCGGCGGCATGGAATACCCTACCCTGTTCACCGGCGGGACGTACTTCTGGCCGGGCGAGCGTTCCTTCAGCCCGGAGGGCGTGACCGTGCATGAATTCGGGCACCAATTCTGGTACGCCCTGGTGGGCAACAATGAATTCGAGGACGCCTGGCTGGACGAGGGGCTCAATACTTACTCGACCGGGAAGGTGCTCGAGACCGCCTACGGCTCCAGCTGCGGCTACGAGTACGTTCTGGGAATACCTATCCAGGCCGTGCCCTGGCTCTATGTCCGGGTGCCGTCGTTTCCCTTCGCCGGAGTCAACAACATTCCTCTGGGCGCGTACTTCTCCTGCGTGGAGTACCCCGAGCGCACCGAAAGGCGCTACGGTTACCTCGAACACGCTAAGGACGACGAACTAGTGAGGAAAGGCTGGCAATACCTGACCGGCGCAAGTTATGCCGTCAATTCATACGGTCGAACAGCGCTCACCTTGCGGACTCTGGAAAGCTACCTCGGCCTCGAGACGATGGCGCGCGTGATGCGCACTTTTCACCAGCGGTGGCGCTATCGTCATCCCACCCCGCAGGATTTCTTTGCCACGGTCAACGAAGTCTCCGGCCAGAACCTGGACTGGTTCTTCCAGCAGTTCTTTTACAGCTCGAACCTCGTGGACTACACGGTGGCCGACATCACGACCGCCGCGCTCGAAGGCAAAGTGGGGATTTACGACGAGGGTGGCAAGAAGGCACCCTATCTGGAAGAATCAGCCAGCGAGGCCTTTGAAAAGAGCAAGGACAAGCGCTACCGCTCCACCGTCGTCGTGCGGCGACTGGGGGAAGCTATCGCGCCCGTGGACGTGGTGATTCGGTTCGAGAATGGTGAAACGGTACGCGAGATGTGGGATGGGAAGTATCGCTGGATCAAGTACGTTTATGAGAGGCCCTCCAAGGTGTTGTCTGCCGAGGTTGATCCGGCAAGGAAGCTGGCTCTCGACTCGAACTTTACCAACAACAGCCGCACCCGCGAGCCGGACAATCGCGCCGCGGCCAAGTGGTACGTGCGTTGGATTTTCTGGTTGGAGAATCTGTTTTTTGCCGCGAGCTTTTTCAGCTAGACCCTGAAGCGGCGGTCGGTGACCGCCGGCCCATGCGGAGGAACACGATGACCTCAAGAGCAGCTCTCAAGCAAGGGTTCAGCCTGGCCCGACGGGGCCGTGCCGCGGTCTGGGTGCTTTTCCTCGCGAATCTCGGGCTGGCCGCCCTGGCCGCTTTACCCATTTATCGCGGCATCCTGCAATTCACGGGGCAGAGCCTGATGAGCCAGGAGCTTCTCCGGGGACTGCCGATGGACTGGCTGACGGATTTCTCCCTCAACAGCCCAGGATCGTTCGACCGCTATGCGGCGGTGATTGCCGTGTTCGGACTACTCTCCATTCCGGCGAATACCATCCTGGCGGGAGGCGTTCTTGGTCGCCTGCGAAATCTCGACACGCCCTTTTCCCTGGGCGAGTTCTTGCGCGATACGTGGCGCTACGCTTGGCGTCTGATTCGCCTGATGATTCTGGGCCTGATCTGCTATTGGATCGTCTTCCGCCTGCTGAACCAGAGCCTGGGAAACCTCATCGACAAGTGGACCTACGACTGGCAGAGCGATCACGCTGATTTCTGGGTGCGGCTGGGAGCATCCCTCTTGCTCTTGTTTGGCTTGGGTTTCGTGAACCTCATCATTGACTACGCCCGAGTCAAGCTGGTGATGGAGGACGGTTCAAGCGCCGCGGGGGCGTTTCTCTGCTCCCTGGGCTTCTGCCTGACGCGTCTCCGCCGGGCCGTGACAGTCTATGCCCTGCCTACACTTTGCGGCATCGTGCTGCTCGGGATATATCGGCTGGTGGTGCCGTGGTCGCTGATCAACGCTCCGGTAGCCGAAACCGGGCGGACTCAATATCGCGGCCCGCTACTCGTTGCGTTACTCTTCCTTGTCCAGCAGGTCGTCATCTTCGGTCGCTACTGGTTTCGCGTCGCCACCTGGGCCAGCGAGTGGTCTTACTATTCAGGCTCCAAACAGCAGCCCAGGTAACCTAACAGCCGAAGCGCGCGTCAATAATAGGGAAGCTTGTGCCACGCGCTTGCTCTACTGCATGACTGGAGGATTAGATGCGAACCCGCTACCTGCACTACTGTCTCGCCTTGCTACTGACACCCTTGACTGGAGTCGCGGGCGCCGTCCCGCCGACGGGTGGCTATCATGTGATCAAGAAAGTGGTTTTGGGCGGGGAAGGCTTTTGGGACTACCTGACGGTAGACAGTGCGGCCCGCCGTCTCTATATCTCACACGCCAGCAAGGTGCTGGTCCTGAATGCCGATACCTATGCCTTGGTGGGCGAGATTGCAGGCACCGAGGGGGTCCACGGGATCGCCGTCGCGCCAGCGCTCGGTCGTGGCTTCACCAGCAATGGGCGTTCCAACACGGTGACCGTGTTCGACCTCAAGACGCTGGAGGTCAAGGCCCAGGTCAAGACCGGTGAGAACCCCGATGCCATCATCTACGACCCAGCCTCACGCCGCATCTTCACCTTCAACGGCCGCAGCGCCGATTCGACAGCCATCGATGCCGCCAGTGGGGCGGTGGTTGGTACCATCCCGCTGGGCGGGCGTCCGGAGTTCGCCGCCGCCGATGGAAACGGGCGCATCTACGTCAACCTGGAAGACAAGAGCGAGGTCGTGACTTTGGATTCCCGCGCCCTGGCGCTCAAGACCCGCTGGCCTCTGGCTCCTTGCGAGGAGCCGTCCGGCATGGCGATGGACACCGCGCACCAGCGTCTGTTCATCGGATGTCACAATAAAATGATGGTTGTGATGGACGCTGCTACCGGCCGGATTGTGGCCACGCCGCCGATCGGCGAGGGAGTTGATGGGAACTCTTTCGACCCAGGAACCGGCCTGGCTTTCAGCTCAAACGGCGAGGGCACTCTCACAGTGATCCGTGAAGAATCACCCGAGAAATTCTCCGTGGTGGAAAACGTTCCAACCCAGCGCGGCGCCCGCACCATAGCGCTGGACGTGGAGACTCACAACGTGTTCCTGGTGACGGCTGAGTTCGGCCCCCCGCCGGCACCCACGCCGGAGCGGCCGCGCCCACGGCCCAGCATCGTGCCGGGCAGCTTCACGTTGCTCGTCCTGGGACAATGAAAGACGCGGTGCCCGGCTGAAGCCGGCCGCTACTTGAAGATATCCGCGAGCGGCGGCTGCGCGCCGAATCGCGGGTTCCGAATCCCCAACGCCTTCAAGATGGTTGGCCCGATGGCCGTCATGGGAATGTGGTGGAGGTTCACTCCCTTCTTGATGGACGGCCCCCAGGCGATGAACGAAGACTCCAGCCCCTTGCGGAAGGGCAAGTAGCCGTGCGTGCCTCCGGGCTTGGCCTCTTTCCTGACGACCTCCCCTTTCGCGCCGTCGCCGAAACTCGCGCCCGAAGGCGCCTCGAGCGCCATCTGCACGGCAGGCTCGGCTCCGATGTCCCGCAACGCTTCGCGGTTCAACACGCCCCACACGACGCCCTCGTCACGCAGCGGCTTGAGTGCCGCGTCCACCTCCGCCCGCCGGTTCTGTGACTCCGCCCAGTAGATGAAGAACGTGCCGCCACTGGCGAGCGTCGCGATCTTCCCGCCCGTGACCGCTCCCTTCTCATCGGCCTGGAGCAACCCGGCTTTCGCCAGCAAGACGTTGGGTCGGATCTGACGCTCCACCGGCAGGAAACCGTGATCCGACACAATGAAAACGTCCGTGGAATTCTCGAGGCCTGCCGCCTGGACGGCGGCCAGCAGCTCGCCAATCCGCGTGTCCAGGCGCTCGAGTGTGGCCGCAGCCTGGGTGCTCGCCGGACCGTCGTTGTGCTCCGCCTCGTCCAACGCGGCCAGATGGACCAGCATCAAGTTAGGTTTGTACTTCTTCAGCAGGTAGGCCGCCATTCGCCCGCGGACCGTGTCGTCGTCCGCTCCGGCTTCAGGCGGTCCCAGGGCCGTCATCGCCTCCGAAATCAGGCCGGGGGTAGAAAACTTGGCGATGTACTGGTAGTCCACGGCCCCACCCGTCTTGGGATCCCAAACCTCGGGGACGTCCCAGTCGATGGCTGCGCCCACGGTCGCCGGCCAGGAGATGGCCGCGCTGGTCAGTCCGTGGCGGCGCACTTCGTCCCACAGCGCCGGCACCTTGATAGCGCTGGCGTTCCAGAACCAGTCGTCGGGATTCTTCCCTGGTTCGCGCGACGACAGATTCGAGTAGATGCCGTGTTCCGCCGGCAAGCGGCCTGTCACCAGAGTCGTGTGCGAAGGATAGGTCACCGAGGGATACACACCCACAACACCCTCGGCATAACTTCCCTCGGCCCGAAGCCGGCGGATATTCGGAATGCGCAGGTTCGGCGGGGGCGCCGTAAGCCAACTGGCGCCGAGCCCGTCCACGGAAATCACCAGAACATGCCGCGCAGTGGGTAGCGCCGGGCTCTGGCCGCGGGCCTGTGAGACCATGAGCCCCAGAACCGCGAGCACCGCCAGCAGACCGGGTGCGAACCTGGTGATTCTTCTCCTTCTCAATCCTTGCCGTTCTTGCCGTAGAATGGACATCCACTGAACGATGAGCACGAAGACCTCGCAACCTGAAATCGTTTCGTCCGGCGCAGCCTCGCCCGCGGCCCGACTGGCCACGGCAATCGAACTGCTGCTCGTGTACGCCGGCATTCTACTCTACATTTGGCGCTGGCAGTTCACCTACCCACGCGCCTGGATACCCCTGCTGGCTATGGTGCTGGCCAGCCACGTCGTGCATGGCGAAAGCCTCCATGACCTCGGACTCACTTGGCGTGGCCTGCGTGCCAGCGCGGGCGTTATCTTCCCCCTCGCCGTAGCGGTTTACATTCCTCTCCTTCTCTACGGGCTTGCGAGCCGGACTTTGACTCTCACCATGCCCAACCGGCGATCGCTGGTCATGCTGGCAACCTATGGAGTTTGGTGCCTCTTCCAACAGTATTTGGCGCAATCGTACATTCACAACCGGCTGATGTGCGTCTTCCGCAGCCGCCACCTGCGTTCGCTCCTGGTAGGACTGATGTTCGGCGCGGCGCACATTCCCAACCCCATTCTGCTCGTCGCCACAAGTTTGGGGGGATTTGTCCTGGCCGAAGTCTTTGCGCGGCACCGCAACATCTGGCCGCTGGCGTTGGCGCAGGCCGTGGGCGGGTTCTTGATCGCCGCGCTATCGCCGCCCGCGCTCATCCACAACATGCGCGTCGGGCCGGGATACTTCACTTATGGGCTGCGGTAGCTACGGTACCGCTCTGCCGGATGCCGTGGCTACCAGTTCTCTAAAGCACGTGGTCAGCGCCGTGGAGGGTTTCAACTTCCCGGCGCAAGGACTGGACTTCGCTTCGGGAGGGCAAGGCAGGTCTCTTGAACACACCGGCAATCTTGTAGCCGCAATACTGGCAAGTCCCGTCTTCTTTGATGTGGACGTCGCCCAGTTGGTGCCAGGAACGCTTCACGACAGTCCGCTTGCAGCCCGGGCAAATGGTGTTGGCAGCCTCGGAGAGGATGTTGCCTTCATACACGTACTTCAGTCCCATCTCCATGGCGATGCCGCGTGCCCGATGCAGAGTGGCGGGCGGGGTGCTGGGCTTGGTGTGCAGCTTGAACGCCGGATGAAAGGCCGTGAAGTGCAGAGGAACGTCGTCGCCCAGATTCTCCAAAATCCAGCCGCAGAGCTGCTTAATTTCTTCTGTGCTGTCGTTCAGCGTGGGAATCAGAAGGGTCGTGATCTCAAACCACACCTCGGTTTCACGGCGCAGGATCTTCAGAACGTCGAGCACCGGTTGAAGGTGGGTGAGCGTCTGCTTCGCGTAGAAATCTTCCGTGAAAGCCTTCAGATCGACGTTGGCCGCGTCAATGTGCCGGTAGATATCAAATAGCGCCTCGCGGGTGATGTAGCCATTGGTGACCATCGCCGTCTTCAGCCCAAACTCGTGGGCGATCTTCGAGATGTCAACAACGTATTCGCCCCAGATGGTCGGCTCGTTGTAAGTGAAGGCCAGGCTGGGGCAGTCGTACTCGATAGCTGCCAGGACCGCGGCCTCCGGAGTCACGTGCTCCGAGTTCACCTGGTCGGAGCGCGACTTGGAGATGTCCCAGTTCTGGCAGAAGAAGCAACCCATGTTGCACCCGGCCGTGCCCATGGAAAAGATCTTCGTGCCGGGCAGAAAGTGGTTGAGCGGCTTCTTCTCGATGGGGTCAACCTGGAGCGCCGCGGGCTGCGCGTAGCCCAGGCTGTAAAGCTTCCCGCCGATGTTCTTGCGGATAAAACAGAATCCCGCCTGCCCTTCGCCCATCTGGCAATGGCGCGGGCAAAGATAGCAGTGTGCCTTGCCCTCGGGAGTCAGCTCCCACCACCGAGCCTCATGCCGTTGGGATTTAGCAGTCGCTACACCCATCACTGTCGCCCTGGGTCCATTCTCCGACCCAACTCTTTTGATGTCAAATTCGGGGTTCGAGTCAGAAGGGCCGCAACTCCAGAGGGCGGGACTTGGCCTACCCGGCTCACAAGTGCGAGGTCGCTTTCTTAGCCGTGGCTTCGTGAACCTGACGGCGCAAGGCGTCGAGGGCTTCGGGGGCACGCTTCGCCATCCACTTCTCGTACTTCCCCGCCAAGCTTTCCAGGTTACTCCAGAGGAAGGGGTTCTTGCGATTCTCGCGCATGGCCGGAGCCAGGTGCTTGATTTTCTCCCAAACCACCCAGAACTCGCCGGTGTTCTCGAAGAAGAACTCCTCGGTGATGAGGCCGTGGTTCACGATGGAGGCAGTCATCTCCCAGTAACTCACCACCATGCGGAAGAAGGCGTTTTCCTGGCAGCCCATGGGCCAGCGCAGCCAGAAGTCCTCGAGCGTCTTAACCTGGAATTCCATCTGGAACCATTCGCGCGCCTGGCGCATCCTCGCTTCGCGGCGCAGATCATAAAGCCGCAAGAGCAGTTCGGCGTCGTGGTGATCCGGGTGCTCACGCATACTGACCTCCAGAGGTTAAGTGCCCGAGGCCGAGGGGGACGGCAACGGCGCAGCGACGGCGCGCTGCCTGGCTTTCAAGGCCTCGAGGTCCTCGGCCAGTTCCCGTGCCGTCTGGTAGCGCTCGTCAGGCTTCTTCGCCAGGCAGCGGGAGAGGATGGTCTCCAGCTCGGCAGGCAGTTCGGCGTTCGCTTCGCGGGCGGGAGGGGCCGGGACGTGGACGACCTTGTAGGCTATCTCTGTGATAACATCTCCCGGGAAGGGCCGGCTGCCCGTGAACATCCAGTAGAGCAGGATGCCGAAAGAGAAGATGTCGCTGCGCGAATCGACGACGCCGCCGGTGATTTGCTCGGGCGACATGTACGCCGGCGTCCCCACGATCAGCCCCGTGTGCGTCATGTGCGTGCCCGCCAGCTTGGCGATACCGAAGTCCGCAATCTTGGCCCGGCCTTCCGTAGTAACCATGATATTGGCCGGCTTGATGTCGCGGTGGATCACGTTGCGCCGGTGGGCGTAGTCGAGGGCGTCGGCCACCTGGACCGCAATATCCAGCAACTCCCGGAGGCTCCAGGTGGCTCCCGCCTGCCCGGGCCGGTTGGCGGCCAGCAACTTGTCCAGGGTGGTGCCGTCCACGAACTCCATCACCAGATAAGGCTGGCCATCCTCATCTTCGCCCACGTCGTGGATGGTCACGATGCTGGGGTGCGACATCTGACCAGCCGTCTGCGCTTCACGGCGAAAACGCTGGAGATAGTCCTCGAGCACCTCGGGAGGCTGATTCCCCACCAGAATGACCTTGATGGCGACCGTGCGGCCAATCTGGGGGTCCAGCGCCTTGTAGACCGCGCCCATCGCCCCACGGCCCAACTCCTGCACGATTTCGTAGCGGCCCAGCCGGAGGGCCTCGCCGGCGCCGGGGCGAGCCGGTGCGACGTGAGGCCCGGCCCGACGCGCGGGGCGGGGACGCGCCGGCTCGAGACTCCATTCGTAAACCGGCAACCCGTCCACCTGTTCCCCAACCAGCCGGAAATCGGCCTTGTCGGCGATCAGATTGTAGACCTCCTCGCCGACCCACAAGCTGCCGGGGCTCCCTTCCTTTTGCATGTGCCCCGCCACGTCAATGACGTGGTCCGCGATTCTCTCCAGCTTGCTGTCTTCGAAAATCGCCACTTCCCCATAGTTCAACCCGCTGCGGACGCGGAAGGAGGTCCGCAGCTTGTTATGCACTTCGTTGAACTTCCTCAGATTCTGTAGGACGCGCTGGCCCGCCGCGACCGCCAAGTCAAGTTGGAGAAAACACACCATCACCCCATCGGGGGTCCAGGCCACTTTCCAGGCGCCATGTTGGTCGAAAATCTGATTGAGCATCTCTTCGTAAGCCTGGAAGGTCGCCTGGATGGCTGTTTCCGCCTCGCCTTCCTTCATTTGCGTGGAGCCGACGACGTCAATGGAAAGGAAGGCGCAGGACTTGCGCTTCGAGGCCTTGAGCGCGTCCTCGATTTGCCGGTAGCGCTTCAGAAGTTCCTCGCGCGCGTGCTCCGAGTCGGCGGGGACGCCCAGCCCGGCCAGGTCCGGCAAGACACCGTCAGCCGCCACCGCGCGCTTGGGTTTGCCCACCAGTCGTTGCAGCCGCAGCAGCGCCGCATCTACGCCGACTTTGACCACCCAGGTAGCGAACGCCAGAATAAGGGGAAGGAAGCTGAAGCCAGCCGGCGGCCAACTCGCACCCACCCGTTCCGCAACCTCGCTGATAACCGGATCGCCCAGGTGATGCAGATAGATGATGGGCCGGGTGGAATCCAACCGGATGGAGTGGGGGAGTTGCAGCCCGAAGAGAATCAGAAAACCGAGGATACCGAGAATGAGCGCCCAGCCGACCACCCGTTGAACGGCCCGGAGGAACGCAAGGACGGCAGAACGCACACTAACGGCCAAGGACCTTACTCCTGATCAAGAGAATCGCTTGCCGTAATGCTGATGCCAGCCTGGGGGCTGAGCCCAGCGGTGCCAGAAGCCTGCTCGAACCCGTCGCGACGACCCTTGCCCTGCGCGTGAAGGGCATCATATCACAGCTCAAAACACAGCATCTGTCTTCTCTGCCGCGCGCTACCCCTCCGCCGCAGACTCGTCCAGGTCGCTCAAGAGCGCCGCCACCTGGCGCTCGATCAGATCCCGTACGCTCCGGTAAAATGCCAGATCCTCACGGTAGGGATCGGGGATATTCCACTCGATCACCCGGCCCTTGAATCCGGCAGGGATGGGACAAACCACATCGCATCCCATGCCTACCACAACATCCATGTCGGCCACCGGCACGTCTCGCAGTCCCTTGGACGATTGCCCTTCGAGCGAAATTCCCTTCTCACTCATGATCTCGTAGGTTTCAGGAATGATCTCGCCCAGTGGGTGCGATCCCGCGCTCCAGGCGCGAACCCTGCCCCCACCTAACTGCCTGGCCAACGCCTCGGCCATCTGGCTCCGACAGGAATTGCCGACACAGACAAAAAGAATGTTCACGGGCCGACGCTCCGCAGCTGCAGACATGGCCCTTTGATATCACAAAACGCCGATTGAGTCATGGGGCCATCGAGTGATTGGGCGATTCGGACACTGTCCATGGTCTGTTGTCAGTTGTCCGCTATCACCAGCCACGGCCCGTTAGGCCCAGCCCGACAACGCCCTCAGCGTGTGACTCTATTTCCGCTTGACAGGCCAACCGTGCAGGCGTATTCAGTCTCTAATAGCCTGACGGACGATACGTCTTCATTCGCTGCCGCGGAGGGATAATTCCATGAAGCGAACGACCTGGTTAGCGTTCCTGACGGCGCTGTGCCTAGCGCCGGCGCTGTTCGCCCAAGAGGCGACCGACATGCTCCGGCCTCCGCCCAAGTACGACCGCGCCACCGAGACGGTGGTGCAAGGAATCGTCGAGGAGGTCAGCGCCTACCACGGTCCCGCCGGCCTGATGGGCACGCATCTCCTCATGCGGAGCGGCGATGGCGTGCTCGATGTTTACCTGGGGCTGCCGAGCCTCCTCGGGAAGGACAAGGTTGCGTTTGTCCCCGGCGACCAGATTGAAGTCCTCGGGTCAAAGGTTCCCTATCGGGGCGGCGAAACCCTGCTGGCGCGCCAGATCAAAAGAGGCGAGCAGACTCTGACCTACCGCAATGCCCAGGGCATCCCCGTTCGTTTGCGGGGCCGCGGCCTATACCCCAGGGGTGAACGATCCTCGTCCGGGAGGAGGGCGCAATGAAAAAGCTAAAGATGCTGTACGCCTTGCTGGCCTTGGGACTGTTCTCTTGCGGTGGGGGAGGAGGAGGTGGAGGCGGCGGCCCGCAGCCCGTTTCAGTGTCCATCTCCCCGACCAGCGCGTCGGTGGAGATAGGAAACACTCTTCAATTCACCAAGACGGTCCGGAACACTTCGAACACCGCCGTGAACTGGCTGGTCAACGACGTAGCGGGTGGCAACACCACCGTGGGCACGATCAGTGCGAGTGGTCTGTACACCGCGCCCGCCGCCGTGCCCAATCCCAACTCGGTTACGGTCAAGGCGGTTTCCCAAGCCGATACGAGCAAGTCAGCCTCGGCCACCGTGACGATTACGTTGATTATTTCCATCTCGATTGCGCCCACCGCGGTCACACTCCCGGCAGGGGCCACGCAGCAGTTCACCGCGACCGTCCAGAATCCGGCCGACACTTCCGTCACCTGGAAGGTGAATGACGTCACGGGCGGGAACTCGACGCTGGGCACAATCTCGACGGGCGGCCTCTACACTGCTCCGCTCGCCCCACCGCTTTCCGGCACGGTGACCGTCACCGCCGCCTCGGTAGTCAACCCGGTGCGGACCGCCTCGGCCACCGTGACCATCGTCTTCTCCAACGCCACCTTGACCGGCCAGTACGCGTTTGGCTTCACCGGATATGATGGCATTAGCGACATTTTCCTGATGGCGGGAAGCTTCGCAGCCGATGGCAACGGCAACATCACCAGCGGCCTCGAAGACCTCAACCATAGCTCGGGTGTATATGAGAACACTACGTTTACAGGGAGCTACTCAATCGGCGCCGACGGGCGCGGCAGCATGACCCTCACGCTTTCACAGGCGCCGGCATCTTGGGGTCAGTTAACCACCAACTTCCGGTTGGTCGTGTCTTCCAATCGCGAAGGGCGAGTCATTGAGTTCGATACCTTTGCCAACGGCACGGGCTTCATCGAGAAGCAGGACCCATCCACCTTCATGAGCTCTGCCCTGACCGGCGGCTACGCGTTCCGCTTCGATGGGCTCGGCTATGACGATGGCAGCCAAAGCTATGGCGCCATGTCGGCGGCGGGCAGGTTTACCGCCAGCGGCGCAGGGGCCATGAACGCCGGCGTCGAGGACATCAACAACGTCGGCGTCGTGAGTACTAACGTCGCCTTCACCGGAGCCTACAGCGTCGCCTCGACCGGCCGGGGCCAGGCCAACGTGACTAATCTTAACGGCACCTCCCACTTCAGCTTCTATGTTATTTCCGCCGAGAAGTTTGTTTTCGTCTCCCTGGACTATGTCCCGGCCTTGCTCGGAGTTGCGGAGCAACAGACGTTGCCGTCCTTCTCCAACTCTGCGCTGGCGGGCGATTACGTGTTCCAGTCGGTCGGGTACAGTGCGTCGAGCATCGACTATTCAGTCGGGCGGTTCACGGCGGACGGCATCAACGCCCTCTCCAGCGGGGTCTTCGACGACAACGATACCGGCACGGTGTCTGAGAACGTCCCCTTCACCGGCGCGTACGGAGTCACTTCCAACGGTCGTGGGACGCTGACGATCACCGCCGGTTCGGAGACCTCCCACATTTCCTTCTACCTGGTCTCGCCTGATAGCGCGTTTTTCGTGCAGACCGATTCAGGACTGGTGGTCAGCGGGGAGGTGTTCGGCCAGCACGGTGGACCGTTCACCACAGCTTCCCTGACCGGCAGTTACAGTTTCGGCCTGACCGGCCTCACCGCCAGCGGCGACATCGACATCTCCGGCCAGTTCCTTGCCGATGGCGCCGGCAACCTCGCCGGAGCCAACGATGTGAACGATTACGGATTGCTCACCACGGACCTGCCGCTCACCGGCCCTTACACAGTCTCCCCGAACGGCCGAGGCACCATGACGGTCACCACCGGCGGCGTGCCTTCTAACCAGGACTTCTACCTCATCTCCCCGTCCCGCTTCGTGGTGATCGGAGTGAATGACTTCGAGGTGCTGACGGGAGGTGGGGAGAAGCAGTTTTAGGATTGGGTAATTGGTTCATCGGCTCATCGGGCCATCGGCTCATCGAATCATCGGACCATGGCACTCGTAGCGTCCACCGTAAGGTGGGCGTTTCTTTCGTTCGATGACCCGATGGTCCGATGAGCCGATGGTTCGATCTCCCGATGATTCAGTGATTCAGTTTCGTGAGGAAATACCGGTGTATCGTTTCGTCTTCAGTGAGTTCGGGATGAAAAGTTGCGGCCAGGACATTGCCCTGCTCGACCAGAACCGGCAGGCCGTCCGAGCGGCCGAGCACGCGCACGCCGTCACCCACGCGGCGGATGATAGGCGCGCGAATGAACACCATCTCCACCGGCCGGTCCGCTAGCTCCGGGCAATCGCCCAAGCGCACCGAGCTGTCCACCTGCCGTCCGTAAGCGTTCCGCTCAATCGAGATATCGAGCAATGCCAAGCGCTCCTGGGGAGGATTCAGGACCTCTCTCGCCAGGAGAATGGCTCCAGCACAGGTCCCGAAAACCGGTTTGCCCGCTGCGGCAAAACCCTGAATCGCAGTGCCCATACCTTCGTTTGAGAAAAACTTGAGGATGGTGGTGCTCTCGCCGCCCGGCAGGATGAGCCCGCCCACCTCGGAGAGTTCGGAGGCGTACTTGATGAGCTTCCAGGGTGCGTTGATACGCTGCAGCATCTTCGCGTGCAGCGCAAAGTCACCCTGAATAGCCAGAATGCCGACCGGTTGGTTACCGTTGTTCATTGGAGTAGAGGCGGCCCCGTAGGCCATCTTGAAGGAGACGTTCCGCCGGAACGTCTCTACGAGCTACGTCTATCCCGCAAACAGATTCCGTGCCAGAAACCAGACGTTGGCCGGCCGCTCGGCCAGCCGCCGCATGAACCAAGGAAACCAATAACTCCCGTAAGCGACCAGCACCGTGGACCGCCAGCCGTTCCTGGCCAAGCGAAGCTGCTCGGCGCGCTGGATGCCGTAGACACGGCCAGTTCTCCGATGCGACGAATCAGTTTGCGGTCGTGCGTCGCAATCGCCGTCTTCACGCCGGCGGCCCGCGCCTCGTCGCTCAAAAGCTGCTGGCTCAAGGCAAAGAAATTCTCGTTCACATCTCGCTTGCGCGGAAACGCCACGTCTGCCGGCTCCTTGTACGCGCCCTTCACCAAGCGAACCGCCGGCGCCAGCGGCATCAGCGACACGAGATCGTTAGCCGTGCGGTAGAGGTAAGCCTGCAAGCAGATACCTACATTCGGGTAGGCCTGCCGCGCGCGGCGATACAATTCCAGCGTAGCGTCAACATAGTTGCTGGCTTCCATGTCGATCCAGACCACGCTGTTCGCGCCGGCGTGCTCGATGATTCGCTTCAGATTTGCGTGGCAAACCTCAGGGCCTAAATCCAGACCGAGCTGCGTCAGCTTGACGGAAACTTCCGTGCCCAGGCCCAGCCACTCAACCCGATCGAGCACCTCGAGATAGTGCCTGGTAACGGATTCAGCTTCCGACGCCTCGGTAACGTTTTCTCCCAGCCGCGTAAAAATCGTTCCGAGCCCGTTGTCCTCAAGCACGCGCGCGGCCCGGAGCGCCTCGCTCAGCTCTTCGCCCGGCATGAAGCGCGAGACTGTGCGGCGCACAAAGCGATAGCGCGGCACGCGGTTCCGCAACCACTGGTTCTGCGACGCCGCCAGGAGGACGTCACGCATCACACCAGCCATGGTCCGTTATTCTCCTCTCAGGAGAGCGGCGGCTTGCCGCCGCTCTCGCCGGCAGAGACGGCCCACTGGGCCGTCTTCTGATGAAGAGACGTTCCGCCGGAACGTCTCTACCAGCGCATCCGCTCACCGAGCGAAGTTATGTGCGCCACGTGATGGCGGCCGTGCCAGGCGTACATTGCCAGCACCCGCTCGAGCTTCATCAGGCCATGTTCCGGGTGTTGGAATTGGCGCGCAAAGTCCGCCGCGCTCATCTGCCGGAGCAGTATCACCCATCGCTGGTGCAGCCCCTCGAGCATGGCCAAGGAGGGCTCCACGGGTGCGGTGCGCGCATCCGCCAGTTCCGCCCAAAGCTGCTGCTCGTAAGTCTTGACGGCAGGCCGGTCTTCGGTGAGCGCCAGCTTGAAACGCACGAAGGCATTCAAATGGCTGTCGGCAAGGTGATGGACCACCTGCCGCACCGTCCACCCGCCCTCACGATAAGGTGTGTCGAACTGCGCCTCCGAGAATCCCGCCACCGCCGCGCGCAGCTTCGCCGGCGTTTCCGCAATCTGATCGATCATGGTGCGCCGCTGTTCTTCCGTGAGGTTGTCCTGCCCCTGGAATTTGCCAATGGGATATTTCAGGTCCACTTTAGCTCCCTCCTGTCAGTTCGCAATCGCGGAATACTTGCTGTTCGCTGTCGGAGCCTTCCGTGTACAATAGTGGCATGCGAAAGACTCGCCAATTCCTGGTCAA
The DNA here is from genome assembly GCA_050014795.1 of Terriglobia bacterium. Classification (GTDB taxonomy): domain Bacteria; phylum Acidobacteriota; class Terriglobia; order UBA7540; family UBA7540; genus JALHUF01. The sequence goes on from JBEKCQ010000016.1 coordinate 33,919, forward strand.
CCTGATTTTCGATCCCGAGTACAAGGGATACGTCAGGGCAAGACCGTTGAAGCGGCCCTAAAGAACGTGCGCCAAGCCATCACGGCCTACCTCAAGGCGACGCGCCCAAACCGGTTGGCGGAAAGTCCGGAAGTCATCACCAGCCAGGTCGAGGTCCGAGTGTGACGCGCCTCGCGGGAATTTCCGGACGCAAAGCGGTTCGGGCCTTCGAGCGCGCCGGCTTCGTCACTGGAAAGCCTGAGGGCAGCCACGTGACCCTCAAGAAACCCGGGTTCCCCGTTCTCGTTGTCCCCCTCCACCGCGAAGTTTCGCCTTTCCTCCTGCGTTCTCAAATCAAGCGCGCCGGACTCACCGAACAACAATTTCTTGAGTTGCTCTAACTGGGCCCGCACTTAAGGCCGTGGGTCTTCGCATACTTTCGGAGAGCGCTGTCAAGTCTTTTGGAAACCTCTGACCCGACACCAATGGTAAAGAATGCAAGCTCCCCTAGTCCATTCCGAGTCTTCTCAGCTATCCAACGAACCGATCCTCGGTACGACTGAACGGAGCACAATCTCTTGTGAAGCCTTTGGCCTCTCTCATTGAGATCGTCCTCGCGGCGGTTTGCATTTTTTTGGAGAAATTGAAAAAGCAGCACCGCCGAATTTCCAGAACATCTGCTGACGACGTTCGCAATGTTTTCATGGGTGACGTGCTTCTCGGGGTGCTTTTTCCAAAAAGGTGTTCTCGGCTCGAGCCCAGTATCCGGGTCTATCAAGATAGCGGCGTCTCCTAACCACTCTCGGGGTACGGCGCTGAAATATGCATCCCATGAGCCATCCTGAAAACCCTTGTCGTCTTCGTCACGGTAGAGATGATATTCGATCCGCTCGTCACACAGGAACTCTCGGAGACGGGTGGTCGACCGGCGTCCGGGTGCTAAACAGAATTGAAGAAAGCCGTACAAACGTTTTCGCCGCTTGCCCTCTGGGTACGTGACTTTGCGCCCCTCCTTCGTTGAGTCGTCTGGTGTCAGCATGGGAACGAGAGTCAGACGTTCTATTCCCTTTTCCTTCAGCTTCTCCGCGACCTCAAGCCAGAGGTCGTACTTGAAGTAATCGCGCTTGTCCGCAAAGAATTGGTTCTTCACAATTGTGCCCCCAACAGCGGCCCCCTGTGGCGCCGGTGTACCCACCGGCGTTTTTCGGCGATGAGGACATCGCCGCTACAACTGACCACTGACAACCGACGACTGCTTTTCACCACCCCCGCGTCTGCAGCAACTCCTTCGGGTCGAGCTTGGCGACGTCGAGGCCGCGCATCGCTTCGCCCAGGTCCTCGCAGCACTCGGCGACGACGGCGGGCTCGTTGTAGTGCGTGGTAGCGCGCACGATGGCTTTGGCACGTTTCGCCGGATCCTCGGACTTGAAAATCCCTGAGCCCACGAAGCAGGCTTCGGCGCCGAGTTGCATCACGAGCGACGCATCGGCTGGTGTGGCGATTCCGCCCGCGCTGAAATTCGGCACGGGAAGCTTGCCGTTCTGGCTCACCCACTTTACCAAGTCATAAGGCGCGCCCAGCTCTTTGGCCTTGGCCATCAATTCCTCTTCGCGCAGCGTGGTGAGCAAGCGAATTTCGCTCGTGATGGCGCGCATATGCCGCACCGCCTCGACGATGTTGCCCGAGCCGGCCTCACCTTTGGTGCGAATCATGGCCGCGCCTTCGCCGATGCGTCGCAGCGCTTCGCCCAGGTTGCGCGCGCCGCAGACGAACGGCACCTTGTACGGCCACTTGTTGATGTGGTGCTCCTCGTCAGCGGGCGTCAGGACTTCGCTCTCGTCCACGTAGTCCACGCCGACGGACTCCAGCACCTGCGCTTCGGCGAAGTGCCCGATGCGCGCCTTGGCCATCACCGGGATGGTCACGGCCTCCATGATCTGCTTGATGATCTTGATGGACGCCATGCGGGCCACCCCGCCTTCTTTGCGGATGTCCGCCGGCACGCGCTCCAGCGCCATCACGGCGCAGGCGCCCGCGTCCTCGGCAATCTTGGCCTGCTCGGCGGTGGTCACGTCCATAATCACGCCGCCCTTGAGCATTTCCGCCAAGCCGACTTTCAGTTTCATCTGTTCATCGTATTGCCACATGCTCGTTCTCCTTAATTGAACCCGATTTTGGACGGCTGTCAGCTTTCAGCCATCAGCTATCAGGTTTCAAGTTGCCGCGATCGCTCAGTGGTGTCGCGAATTTCACCACGTTTGCGCCGGCGCTGTGAATTCAGCTATACGGGTACAACTCGCTACCATCCAACTCCCTACAGGATCCTTCGCGTGTTTTCACAAAGCCGACAACGTGGTAATGAGAACCCAAAATCCGCGAAGGGACTGATCCCTGAAGCACGATCTTGATCGACGACGAGGGAACTGGTCCCTGAAGCAGGATCCTGGTCGACGACCATTCCGGTCGCTCGACAAATCTGTGAATATGGCCCGTCCTTCCCTTGATTTCAACATCGTGTCCGCCATCTTGCATCGTTGCCAGATCCTCAAATGGGATGGCGCGCAGTTGGTCCATTTCCCTCTCAACCAAGTCAGCAAGTTGCTGTGCAGCCTTGGACCAATACCGCATGGCACGCTCACTCCCACGTATCACCCGCCATGAGACGGGCATGATAATCTGCCGGCCTAGAGGTCGGCGCTACGGCGCAACTCTTTGTCCGTCTCCGCGCCGAGGCGCGTCACGACTCCGGGCAACGCCTCGACATCCGCGAGCGTGGAGTGGAAATTCACAAAGCATGCCCGCAGCACGAACTTGCCACGCAGCACGGCGTTGCTCAGGAAAAGCTCGCCGCTCCCCTGAAGGCGCGTCAGGAGTTCCTCATTCAGACGATTCAGATAGGCCTCGACCGGCTCCTTCCCCGGCGCGAGTCCCCGCGGCACGTACCGGAACGTGGTAATGCTCAGTCCCTGCGTGCAGGCTTCAAGTTCCGGATGTTCCTGCGCGATCCGGTAGAGCGCTTCGGCCAGGCGGATGTCGTCGGAAATCATGCGCACGTAACCTTCGCGTCCCACCTGACGCAAGGCGAGCCACACTTTCAGCGCGCGAAAGCCGCGCGAGTTTTGCATCCCGTATTCGAAGTAGTTGATCGACCCTTCGCCCTCGTGCTCCGAAAAGTGGTAGTAAGGCGGGCGGTAGCTGAAGGTCTTGGGCAAGACCCCGCGCTCGCGTACCAGCACGCAGCCCGCTTCCACGGGCGCGTAGAGCCACTTGTGTGGATCCACGGCCACCGAATCGGCCAGGCTCAAGCCGCGCAAATCCGGGGAAGCGTCGGGCAGCGCGGCGGCAATCGCGCCGTACGCGCCGTCGACATGAAACCACAATCCATGCTGACGGCATATGGCCGCGATTTCCGGCAGAGGATCGACCGCACCGGTACTTACCGACCCCGCCGCGCCCACCACCAGGAACGGCAAATCACCGCGCGCTTGGTCTTCACTAATCTGTTTCCGCAGGGCGGCGGCGTCCAAGCGAAGTTGATCGTCGGTGGGAATCCAGCGGATCGCATCCCTTCCCAGGCCGAACAGGTCGGCAGCTTTGTGAATCCAGGTGTGGGTTTCGTTCGAGCAGTAGACGCGCAGCGGCCGGCTGCCTTTGCCCGCGAGACCGGTCGCTCGGATGTCCCAATCCGCTTTCGCCGTGCGGGCCGCCAGAAAGGGCACGAAATTGGCCATATTGCCGCCACTCACCAGCAGCCCGCCACAATCCGACGGGTAGCCAATCAGTTCCGCAATCCAGCGCACGGTCTGCGCTTCGATCTCCGAGGCGAGGGGAGAGAGGTTCCAGGCGCCCACGTTGGGATTCACCGCCGCCGCCAGGAAATCGCCGAGCGCGCCAATCGGCGCCGCCGAGGAGTAGATGTATCCCCAGAAGCGCGGATGGGCGCTGAACAGAGAGTGTTTGAAGAGCAGCGTCGCAGCCTGGTCAAGAATTTCCGCCGCCGGAGTCCCCCCGTCCGGCAGCGCACCCTCCCCCAGCGCGGCGCGCACTTCACGGGGAGATTCGTTGGGCGTCAGCGGCCGCTTGGGAATTGACTCCAGGAATTCCGCTATGCGGTCCACGAGTTGGCGCCCCACGGCGCGAAATTCCTCCGCGCTCATTTCCAGCGGGCTGTTGCGACCCTCAACTTTGTCGACGTGCTCTGCGCGCCCCATCGGATCTCCCTGGGAGTGAAGTTGTCAGTTGTTCGTTTTTCGTTTTTCGTTTTTCATTGTTCGTTTTTCGTTTTTCGTTGTCCGTTGTTCATTGTTCGTTGTTCTTCGTTCATTGTTCATTCTGGGTAGTCGTCATGACAGCTTGCTCCTGCTGTCTGCATTTCTCCGCGCCGGCCACGGATAACGGAGTACCGACAACGGACAATCCTCAATCACAAATCACCAATCATCAATGAGATTAACGCCACGTCCCCAGCACCGCGATGCGCCGGCTGTAGCGGCGGCGTCCCCGCCGCCGAGAAATCCGCAATCGCCGGCGATGAGGACATCGCCGCTACAATGATCATCAATCAAACGAGCGCCACGCCGGACCCGGCGGGGGCGGGCTTCCTGCCGGGCGGTAACTTGCTGATCTCCTCTTTCAGCAGTTCGCCGAGAATCTTTACGCCCTTCTCAATCTGCTCGTCGGTGGGGGTCGTAAAGCACAGCCGAAAGGCGTTGTGCTGCGGATTCTGGAAATAGAAGTACCGCGCGGGCGCGAAAATGACCCCGCGGTCGCGGGCCTTGACTAGGAGTTCGCCTGTGTCCAGCCCCGCCGGAAGCTCGACCCAGACCGACATTCCACCCTCCGGAATGTCCCATTTCGCCACACCGTGTAGAAACTGCTCGGCGGACCGTAGAAGTACGTCTAACTTGTGGCTATACAGATGCTTAGCGCTCCGGATGAGCTTGTCGAGCCATCCGCGGCGTCCAAATTCTTCAAGGACTGCTTGGCCTAGCAGATTGGTGTGCAAATCGGCCTGCTGCTTGGCCTCGCGCAGGCGCTCAATCACCCGCCGAGACGCCACTAGGTAGCCCACTCGCAGGCCGGGAAAACCGACCTTGGAGAAGCTGTTCAGATGAATCACTAGCCCAGACGTGTCCAGCGCCTTCAAGGGCGGCAACTCCCGGCCGCGATAACGCAAGGCGCCGTAAATGTCGTCTTCGGCAATGGGCACCTGGGCGCGGGTCGCCAGCTCCAGCAGACGCTGGCGCGCCGCGAGCGGCATCGTCCGCCCCGTGGGGTTCTGAAAAGTGGGGCTCGCCAGGATCAGCTTCACCTTGGTTTGACTGAGCACCGCTTCCAGAAAGTCCAAGTCCATACCTTCCGCGCCCACCGGGACTCCGAGCAGGCGAATGCCCGGTGACTCGAACACGTGCCAGCGGCCGGTGTACGTGGGGTTCTCGGAAACCACCACGTCACCCGGCGCGACCAGCGTGCGGCGCAGCAGGTCGAGCGACTGCTGGCAACCGCTGGTGATGAGGAGTTCGTCGAGGTCCACCGCGATGCCGTCGCGCTCGAGACGCGCCTGCAAATAGCGCTTGAGAGGCGGGTAGCCGTCGCTCGAACCGTATTGCAGCAGCGTCGCCCCTTCGCGCCGCAAAGCCGCATCCAGAGCACGACGCACCAGGTCCACCGGGCTCAGCTCGGGCGAGCCGTGCGTCGCGGCAAAGGAAATCATCCCCGGCTCGGAAGCACTCGCCATCAAACGGCCCAGCGAATCGTCCTGCAATTCCGGCGGGAAGAAACTGTCCCAGTAGAAATCGTTGCTGGGCCGGCGGCGCGGCGGACCGGAAGTGAGGAGCTCCGCGGCCAGCGGCGAGACGAAGGTGCCCCGGCCTACGGTCCCTTGAATCAGACCCTCGGCTTCGAGGTCGGCATAGGCATTGCTCACCGTCGTGCGGTGCACGCCCAGCCGCTTGGCGAGTTCGCGGGTCGGCTCCAGGCGGTCGCCCGCAGCGAGCGCGCCGGAGATGATCCGCTCGCGGATTTGGTCGTGGATCTGGACGTACAGCGGCTTGTGTAGGCTCGGATCCAGAGTGATGAGCACCGGTTGAAATCCTTCCCGGCCTAACCAGGCAGTCCAATCTACGCAAGGACTGGAAGAATGTAAAGAGCCAATTAGACCAATCTCACGCCAGGCCAAGTTCGACCGTGAGGCCAGTGGGGCTGGTGAGACCGATGAGACAGTCGCTTCCGTCGGCTAGCGCGATAGTCCGCCTGGTTGCCGCGCGAAGAACACAAGGCGATCAGAGTCCCTGGAGAAAGGGATTGGATTCGCGTTCCTCACCGATCGTAGTGGTTGGCCCGTGGCCGGGATAGACGGGAGTCTCGTCAGGAAAGCGCAGCAGGCTCTCCTGGATGGAGCGCAGAATCTGATCGAACGATCCGCCCCACAAGTCTGTCCGCCCGATGCTGCCCTGAAAGAGCGTGTCACCGCTGAAGATCCTCCGGTGCTCGCCGGGCAAGTGGAGGGAGAGGCTGCCGGGCGAATGGCCGGGCGTGTGCAGAACTTCGAGCTGGAGCGATCCCCAACGCAGCGCGTCGCCCGCGCGGAGGAATTGATCCACTTCAACCATGCCAGGCGGCCGCACGCCCAACCAGGCGGCCTGCACGGCCAAGTTCTGATAGAGCGGCAAGTCGCCCTCATGCATCAGCACGGCGGCGCCGCTGGACCGCTGGAGCTTCTCGATGCCCGCCACGTGATCGATATGCGCGTGCGTGGCGACAATGTATTTGACCTTCAGATTGTGCCGCGCGAGGATTTCCTGGACGCGCTCGACCTCGTCGCCAGGATCGATCACCACGGCTTCGCCGGTGGTCTCATCCCCCACAATCGAGCAGTTGCAGGCCAGCATCCCTACGGGAAGAATCTCATGGATCATCGTCAGGCTCTCGACCGCATGCCATTGTAACCGAGGCGACGCGGGTGTGAACACTAACCCCCGGGTTTGCTGCCTGAACGGAGGTCTCTGTACAGCCGGCGCCATCGTACCACTAAGTAGATTCCCAACCGTGCTATGGAAAGCAGGGCCCTTGACCGTTAGTTCAACATTGCCCTCCGCGCCGAGGAACGTCTAGAATGCACGGATTCGCTGGGAGCAAGTCATGTCTGCTTTGGTCCAATGGATTCACGTGGCCGCAGCCGTGATGGGCGTAGGTGGAATCGGATTCCTGCTTCTTATCCTCCTGCCGTCCACGCAAGCCCTAAGCTTTGAACAGCGTGACCTGCTGCTCAGAACCGTGATGAGACGATTCCGTTGGGGCAGTGGGGCGGTGATTCTCCTTCTGCTGACCACAGGCCTGTACAACATCCGCCTGCGCGCCTGGGAAGCCCCCTGGGGCCCGTACTGGAAGTGGCTCACGCTGAAGATTGTTCTGGCCTTCTTCGTCTTCACGATTTGCCTGCTCTTGACGCTTCCTCTGACGGTGTGTGACCGTTTCCGGGCGCGGCGCCAGATGTACCTCTCGATTGCCTTTGCGCTGGCCATGATTGTCATTCTCATCTCGGCTTATCTCAGGGGCTAATCCATGGCCGCCTCAACCCGCAGCCCACTCGCTGACTACCACGCTTCCCAGGGAGCGCGCCTCGTTGCGTACCATGGCGGGCTGGTCCCAGCTCGCTTCTCGGACCCCCGCCAGGAACATGAGGCCGTGCGCCAAGCCGCAGGACTTTTCGATTTCTCCTTCCGCACCAAGCTCGCGGTCACCGGTGCGGACCGCGTTCGTTTCCTTCAGGGCACCGTGACCAATGACGTGAAGAACCTCACGCCGAGCCATGGCACTTATGCCGCGATGCTCAACCCTCAGGGGCACATACTGGCGGACTTGCGCATCTACTGCGCCGAGGACCGCTTCGTAATCGATACCGACGCCGACCTGCACGAGAAAATCTTCGGATGGCTTCAGCATCACATCATCGCGGACCGAGTGAAGCTGGAGCCCCTGGAAATGTACGCTTTGACCTTCCAGGGGCCGCGCTCGCGCCCCCTGCTCGAGAAAACTCTGCACCTCGACCTGCCGGCGATGGAGGAATTCGACCACTTGGCGACCAACTACGCGGGCTTCCCCATCCGGATTGTGCGCGCTTCGAGTACCGGCGAAGAAGGTTACGAAGTCTGGGTCGGCGCCAAAGGCCTGCCGGGTGTGTGGGGCGCAGCGTGCGGCCAGGCGCCGACTTACGAGATGCTCCCCTGCGGCGTCGAGGCCCTGGAATCCCTGCGCATCGAAGCTGGCATCCCTCGCTACGGCCCGGATCTGGCCGAGGACACGTTGCTGCTCGAGGCGGACCTCGTGAACGCTGTCAGTTTCACCAAGGGTTGTTATATCGGCCAGGAAATCGTGGAGCGCTCGCGCAGCCGCGGCCACATCAACTGGAAACTGGTTGGCTTGGTGGTCGACGCGGCCGAGGCGCCGGCGCCGGGCGAGAAGTTGTCATCCGACGCAAAGGAAGTCGGCGAAGTCACTAGCGCCTGCGTTTCCCCCACGCTCGGCAAGACCATTGCGCTTGCCTACGTCCGCCGCGAAGTGGCCGAGCCCGGAACGAAGCTGGTGCTCGCTTCTGGGATTGCTGCTGAGGTAACTACCCTGCCCTTCTACAAGAAAGCGGAAACTGGAAACTAGAAACTGGAAACCCGCCAGCCAATTCTTCCCATCCAGCCATCAACGCGCCAACGATCAGTTTCTAGTTTCCAATTTCCAGTTTCTATGCTCAGGCAGGTTACTTTGTGTGGAACACGGCCCGCTTGAACGAGCCACGTTCCGCCTCGATTTTCTTCTGGAGCATCATGATGGCGTGAATCAACTGCTCAGGCCGGGGAGGGCAACCGGGGACGTACACATCCACGGGAATGAACTGGTTCACTCCCTGGACGACGGCATAGTTGTTGAAGACGCCGCCCGAGGTGGCGCAAGCGCCCATGGAAATCACCCACTTGGGTTCGGGCATCTGCGCGTAGAGCCGCTTGATGACGGGAGCCATCTTTTGCGAGACGCGCCCGGCGACGATCATCAGATCCGCTTGGCGCGGCGAGCCGCGAAACACCTCCGCGCCGAAACGCGCGATGTCAAAGCGCGCGGCGCTCATCGACATCATCTCGATGGCGCAGCAGGCCAGCCCAAAGCTGAAAGGCCAGAGCGACGACTTACGCGCCCAGTTCACCGCCTGGTCGAGCTTGGTGAAGATCAAGCCTTCGAAGCCGGAAGATTCGCTCACCTGCATAATGCTCAGCCCTTCGCCGGTTGATTATCCCATGCGTGACCATCCCGTTCAACCAGCAACGCGGTGTGTCTCCCGCCCCTGGTTGAACGCCGCCCGCGGCGCTACTTCGCCGCCGCGCGCTTGTGCACTTCGACGACGGCTTCATTCGTGGCCTCTACGGCCGCGACAAATTCCTGGTAGGGCTTGTCGCTGATGTCTACCAGTCCGTAGTTCGAATCCTCGCCGTCGAAGCGGCCCTCCTTAGGCTCGTCATTCCACTCGAACCAGTGATAGCCCACGGCCGCGGGCACGCTCATCAGCCAGTTGACATAATCCGTGTAGGCCTTGGCGCGAGCCCGCTGGTTCGCGACCTTGGGCCCCGCGCCCCGCGTGTTGGGCAAGCCGGAGTCCTCGGCGCGGAACGCGAACTCGCCAATCAGCAGCGGCCGGCCGGTGATCTCCGCCACCTGTTGCGCCAAGGGCCGCGGGTCAAGGGCGTATATGTTGATGGAGACGATATCGACGCTCCGCGCCGCACGATAGACGACGTCGGGCACGCGGCCGGCAAAGCGCGCGCCGAGAAACAGGTGATTCGGGTCGGCACTCTTGATGGCCTTGCCACAAACCTCGAAATAGCGAGTCGCCACCTGTTCGAGGAATGTTTCCGCGTCGGCCTTGTAAGCCTCCGCCTCCGTTGCGGGCAGGGCCTTAGCGAAGTCAGTGGCTTTGATTTTCCAGGCACTGTTGAGCTTCGCGAGGTCGCCGCTGTATCGCTGGCGCAGGAACTCGATTGCCTGCTGCCGTCCCGCCGCGCCTTCCGGCAGCTTCAGGTACATTTCGAGCATGGTTTCTTTCCCGCGCCAGTCCGGCCCCCAGCGGAGTTCGTTGTCGCTGAAGTAGCCGAGCAAGGCCCGATCGCCGGCGCGCGGCGTGCACAACTCCTGAGCAATTTCCTGCGCTAAACATCCAAGGGCTTGCCGTGCCACCAGTCGGCGCCGGAGCGCGCACCGATGTTGAGGATCATGGTGTAGGCCACGCCGTGGGTCCACAAGTCGGTGTCCGACCAGGCGCCAATGGTGTTGAATCCCCACATCCGCAGCCGCGCCAGAGTCGCCAGCCCCCAGGCGTTGCGGTCGGGATAGATCTTCTCGACGGCTTCGCGATACGGAGCCGGGCCCGTCCCTTTAATCTTGTCCGGCTCCCAGCCAATGTGGTTGACGCCCATCGAAAGCGTCGGCTTGCCGTCAGGATCGATGATCCACCAGACGCCGTCGCGCTGCTCGACGCGGAAGTAGCCCTGCTGGGGGAACGCCTGGGGCGCGACAAGAGCAATCATAGCCAGAACAATCAGCAGTCGAACACTGCGGGTCTTCATCGTGAGTACCTCGCGTAACGGGGACTTGTGTAGGGGCGGGTTTGAAACCCGCCCCTACGGGTGCAACAGAATCTTCCCAAAGAACTCGCGGCTTTCCATTTTCTCCTGCGCGGCACGTGCCTCGGCGAGCGGAAAAGTGGAATCGATCACGGCCTTGAATCGCCGCGTACCGATGTGCTTGAGCGCCTCGAGCAGTTCCGCCTTGCTGCCCATGAACGAACCTAGGATCGACCGCTGCCGGCCATACAGAACCTGCAAGTTGAGTTTCACCTCCGGCCCGGATGTCGTGCCGCAGGTCACCAGGCGCCCGTAGGTGGCCAGCGACTCAAAACAATCTTCCCAAACCGCCGCACCCACGTGCTCGAAGACAATGTCCACGCCGCGCTTGTCGGTGAGGCGCCGGACCTCTTCGGCGATCGACTGCGTGCTATGGTTGATGACCTCGTCCGCGCCCAAGGCCCGCGCCTTTTCGAGCTTCCAGTCGGCGCCGGCGGTAGCGATTACGCGCGCGCCCACCAGTTTGGCAATCTGGATGGCGGCCATGCCTACGCCGGATCCGGCGCCGACCACCAGGACGTCCTCGCCCGGCTTCAGGCCGGC
>JBEKCQ010000017.1:0-41555 GCA_050014795.1 Terriglobia bacterium
CGGCTATAGGCCGCCGGTACCGGCGGCCTATAGCCCCCTGGTTGCAGCAAATCAGATCTCACAGCCTCAAGCTGTGATGTAGACTCTCTCACTTGCGGTGGTACAAAATCTCGGGCAGCTCAGCCTGGATGCCTGGGGCTCTTCTCGACGCAGACGGCGTGAGAACGGGTGCGGCTGGAGCGGGCCGTGGTCTGTAGGACGTCCGAGGCGAAGCGCACTGTTGCACATGGCATGCGATCAGGGGCAGAAGGGCGAGTCAGATAGCGAAGAACCGTGCTCCACGAAGCGCAAGCCTTCCTCGGCGTAAGCGAGCCACTGCTGAACCTTTCGCGCTACCTCCGCGTTTGCTGGCTTCATACGATATCCTCGATGATCTTTCTAGGCACCGGTTCGCCCTTGTAGGTGCGGACAGAGCGGCGTGTTTTCAACACCTCAATCGCGTCCATGGCTGCATTGCCCTTCCTTCGCATTCCAGTAGCGATGAAATTCTCGACACCATGGCTCTCGGGGGGGCAGATCAGGAGGGCCAGACTCTTGCGACTTTGGCGGATGCCGGGGCCATCGCGTCTTGAAGTCTGCTACCTCGAAAGCGGCTGAACGCAGAATCTTCCCGTAGCGAGTCACCGCGCCGGATCCATGGGGAGTAAAGCGCCGACATCATTTGAAGCCGAACTTTCGAATGTGCTCCGTGATGTCGGAGATGATTTCGTTGCTCATGGTTGGCATGGGATTCTGCCTCCTCCGTCCCCTCGTCCCGAGCAAAGCGCCGCAGAGTTATAAACCAACTCTGCGCGGTACCCTGCTCCTTCTCAGCTACCCGCTACAGCAGTCCTTGCGGCGGTGAGGACACCGCCGCTACAGCAATCCGCCGCCGTGGAGTGCCAGGGCGAAGCCGCCGACGATGAGGGCCACGGCGAGCAGGAACATGACCAGGGATTGGAGGCGCATGGAGCGGCCCAGTTGGACCTCGGTCCGGGTAGAGATGATGAACGTCTTCTCATTTTCTCCCTGGCAGATCAGCGTGCGATCTTCTTCGCTCCGGGCATCGGGATTCTCCGCGCAGGTGCCTACCACGACGCAGTCGGACTCCGCCAGGAAGCACTGCTCGATGACGCGCAAATTACCCGCGTTGCTCGACCAGGAGATTTCGAGCATCGGGACCAAGGATGCGGCCTTCTGCGCGCCGCCCAGCACCTTCATCGTGGTCTCCATGACGGCCTTCATCTTCTTGCCGCGCTCGCCCTGCATCTCGAAGACGCGCTCCAGCAGCTTGCGGCTGTGGGCGCCGTGAATGTAATCCCAGACGGCCTGCTCGGTGGGCGCGGTGAAGCCCGGAGTGGGCTGGACCGACCGGAAACGGCCGTCCTTGCCGATCTCACAATGAAACGTGCGCGCCAGGTCGAGGTTTGCGACTTCGGGCTGGATGGGAATCACCCGCACGCGGCCCGTGCCGTCGTCGAGATAGAACGGCTTGATGTCGTCGTCCCCGGAGACGGTCTGCCATTCCCACTTCGTTTTGCCTCCGCTGCGAGTCTTGACGTACGACTGGATGTTGCAGACGTAGGCGAAGCAGCGCGTGCCGGTCAGCGGGCTGATGAGCGGCTCGCCCGTCGCCTTGCCGCGCAGGTGGACCAGCCCCATCGGCATGCTGCGCACGTGCGCCCGGGGCGTGTCGGCCAGGACCCGGTACTTGCGATAGCTTTGAAAACCCCCCAGGAAAAGTAGGGAGCCAAGCCCGATCAGGATGAAGGCGCCCAGGTAGGGATGCTGATTGCCGGTCGCCAGAGCTGCAACCAGGATTGACATGATGAACGCTCCGCGGTTGAAAGGTGGCGTTGGCGCGATCATACAACCACTTACCCAGAGTTCAAAATGGAAATGTGGGCTTATTGCAGTCTCCAACTACCACCAAAAAATCCTGTCTTATACGTCCAATGGGGGTACCAAGGAGGAACACAAAGAAATTGGGGCCGGGTTGGGTTCACAAACGGCGCTCTACTTTGGCCATCTCACTCAAGACGCGTTACTTCCCTCTCAAGGCGCTCATATAGGTTTTTTATTTTGGGTTTCATGGAGAATTTGCGATTTCAACTTTAGCTTCGCGCAAAATCGTACACCGGCTGCTCCATCGGTTCAAGCTCAGATCACCATGGCCTCTCTGGGTGGCATCGCAGCTCGTTTTGGCCGTTCTGCTGAGTTGCTGCGTCTGTTTTGCCAGCCCCAACCGGCCTCGCCGCTGACACTTGCCCCCCTGCATGACTGCTGTGCGCTCCTTTGCTGTCTCTCCTGATTCGCTAGCCGTCCGGCAGGGGCAGCGCCGCGATCCTGTGCAGCATGCTTCCAAACAGCCGCCGCGTGAGGTGACTCTCCGCCAGCAGCAGCCAGTAATAGCGGCGTGCTTGATCAGGCGTCCGCCTGTTTTGACCAGTCGCTGTTGCAAGCTCGTCAGCGACCAGGCGTCGATTCTCTTCGGCAGCACCAGCCGCCGCCACAGGTTGCCCAAGTTGTAGGCCAGTAAGCTCAATTGTAGGCGTGCTTCATTGGCTCGGAACCGATGACACGATAGCCGGGTCCAATGGATCGCCTGCTTGCCTTCCTTGATCCATTGCTCGGCCGTGCCTCGCTTGTTATAGAAACGCACTACCGCCCGGCTCGGCAGGCTCAGGTTCGTCACGATAAAGCCCACTCGCGGAAACAGCTCTCCGACGTGGAACTCTACCTTCGCCACTACTCGTCGTGCTGTCTTCCAACTGGCCGCTTGGTAGAGAAAGCCCTTGTACCGGACCACTGGTTTGTGGCTCGGCCTTCCCACTGGCCGCGTCAGCAACTCCGCAATGTCCCACTCCAGGCTATCGTTGGCAGGAATGCGGATCGCATACATCACACCGCGTTCCTCCAGTGCTTCGTAGATCTCCGGTTTGGCAAAAGCCGGGTCCGCCCGGAAAGCAACCTCCTTGCCCTCCGCCTGTTGACGCTCGATCTCCGGCAACAGCAATTCATCCCAGTCTTCGGCGCTGTGCACATTGCCCGGACGCAGCTTCGCCGCCAAGCAGTCCCCGTAATGGTTGAACAGAAATAGCGGGTGGTAGCAGACCGATTCGAAGTGCCCATTGTCAGCGCTGCCCTCTTGCTCGTCGTGAACCGGACTCTCGCTGGAGTCCATGTCCAGCACGACGCGGCTGGAGCTGTCGAGAGGCTCAACCTGCCCCAGCGTCTCCCGGTTCAACGCCATCAGCCCGATCAGATTCTCTTCCTTGGTCAGCAGCTCGGTCTCGAACCAGTGCAAAGTCGAGGTCAGTGCCGCGCCCCGGTCCCAGATCCTCTGCGAACTGATCAATCGGAACGTCGGATCGGCTGCCAATCGTTCGGCGTCGTTGAGGTCCTCGTAGCCGGCCAAGCGGCTGTAAACCGACTGCCGCAGTAGATCGGCCAGCGTGAACTGCTTGTTCAAGCCCTGTCGTGAGTCGCTCCAGTGTTCCTCGATTAGCTTTTCCAGACCGAGTCGTTCATCCAACTCGCGAACCAGAATCAGGCCACCATCGGAAGTTACTCGTGATCCCTGAAAATCGACCTTCAAGGAAGCATTGAACAAGAGCTGAAAAGGTTGGTTTTGTTTCTCACCCACGGGGTGTGTACCTCCAGAGCGGTCTCATCACATTAAAACCCGCATAAACACAGATGACGGCGCACGCCAGAAGGTTCGGCGGCGGAGTTTAAATTGGAAATGTGGGATGACATCATCTTCACCGCGCCGCGGTTCAAAGACGGCACGCTGGAGACGCTGGCTTACGTCACTGTCCTGCAAAATGGCGTGGCCGTCCAGAACCACACGGAAATCCTGGGCGACACCGGCCACCGGATCCTTGCGACGTATGTGACGAAGGCCTCGGAAGGCCCACTCAAGCTCCAGGACCATGGCAACAAGACGCGCTTTCGGAACATTTGGGTACGGGTGCTGGGGAACAACAGGAACAACTGAAGACAGTCGGGGCTTGAGAGTGGAGAGTCAAAAGACTCGAAACTCGAAAACCAAAAGGCGAAATCGGAAACTGGAAACTCGATATTAACAAGCATATGCTCGCTGTCACGCAAGCGGTCGGGTGTTCGAATCACTGCGGGTGCAAGTCGGTTCTTGGGCCTGATTGACTGTAGCGCAAAATGTAGCGGGTACGTGCCCCTCTTCGCTTTGATCAGAGGATGTGGTTTGACACGGACAACGGGAATCTGGGTTGCTGCACGTCCGCCATACGCGCGCCACAATCTGCAGCCCGGTGGATCTAGTAGTTAACGCGGCCGCAGCCGGGCCGGCGCGCAGCCTTCCATCAGAAACCGGACGCCGTTCCTGCTCGGCCGCGGCAGGGGCTGCGACTAGCTGCCCTCCCTGCCGCGGCCGAATTGCCAAGGTCACTAGGCTGATGCGAGACCGTGGGAGCGGGCGTGGGCTTGGCGTGCAAGCTGCGGCTCGTGCATGAGCGCCGCAAGTTTTCTGCCGGTCAGTTCCTCGTAAACTTTTTGAACCTGCGACGAAAAGGGGTCCCAGCCGGCCCCGCCCTCGCCGACGAAGCGCGCTATCTGCGCATTCGCTTTCAGTGTCGCCCGGATGGACTCGATCTGAGCCTTCGCCTCCTCGGGTGCCCCTTTGACCATAAGGGTGCCGACCTGTTCCCGCAGCGCTTTGAAGAATGCCTGCTGGTCGTCTAAAACCGTTCCAACAGAGCGCGGGCCATGACCCGTGCATACTATCTTTGCGCCGAGTTTCCTGGCCGCCTCCAGTGTCCCCACCCACTTGCCCACGTCTCCGTCACCCACGTAGTTGTATGGTCCGTTCACGCAGACGTCGCCTGCGAAAAGGATTCTTTCCTTCGGCAGCCAGGCCACCACATCGCCATGCGTATGCGCTACCCCCAGGTGCATCAACTCGACCCGATGCTTGCCGTCGTCGAAAAACAAGTCTTTCGAAAAGAGAACGGAGGGCGGCTTGAGCCTGCTGGTTCTCAGATCGGTACGACCCTTCGCTGCCGCTTCCCACGCGCCCGGTTTGTTGCCGTAGTAGCCGGTTTCGTATCGTTTCATCTCCTCGATGACACCGGTATGCGCGATAGGCACGGCGCCGTTTTCCACAAAGACCTGATTCCCATAGCTGTGATCGCCGTGGTGATGCGTGTCAAAGGCAAACCTTATAGGCTTGTCTGTCAGGGAGCGAATTTTGCTGATGATCAGCCTTGCGCCTGCGGGGAAATTCGCATCGATTACCAACACATAATCTTCCAACATGATCCAGCCGTTGTTGCAGACTGCGTCCGCCGTATCCGACAATTGCCCCTCGTGAAAATAGATGTCAGGGGCTATCAGATCGGCCTTACCCGCCTCCGCCATTCCCGCGGGAATTGGCCCGGCCAAAAGCTCCCTCTCTGCCGCAAGACTCAAAAACGCCGTCCCACCTGCTAAAAACTCCCGCCTACTGACGTCACACATGTTTCCTCCTCTGCGGTAATTTGCATGGTTTGACGTGCCCACCGTTTCTGGTCTAATCATAATGCGAGTTCCGGGCAACTTGACGTCTCCCCGGAATTTGGACCACTTCAAGTGAGAGCAATCAACCCTTCCGCTCCTCCTTCCAGGCATGCCTGGAAGGAGGAGCGCGCGAATTCGACCGGCAGCAGATTCCCGATGGCACTGTGCGGGCGAACGGCATTGTAATCCAACCGCCAACTTTCGATCTTACTCTGGGCGTCCTCGAGACTCAGGAACCAGGACTGATTCAGGCACTCTTGCCGGAAGCGACTGTTGAAGGTTTCGATGAACGCATTATCTGTAGGCTTCCCAGGGCGGGAGAAATCGAGGATGATCCCGCGGCTGTAAGCCCAAAGGTCGAGCTCCTTGGAGACGAATTCTGGACCGTAGTACCTTCAGCACCTGGACAGCTTCTTTTGGTGGGGGCCACAGCTGGACAGGCTCTTCCCTAGAATGGGTTTTCCCCAACTGATTCCCAAGGAGGTGCTGCCAGCCATGACCGCTTCCAGTTCTAGCACGCCAAGCCCCATGTGGGTAGCCATCGACATCACCAAGACTCACCATGTGGTGCTCGTGGAGCACCCCGACGGCCGTCGCCGCCATTTCCGCATCGCCAATACGCTGGAAGATTTCACCAAGTTCTCGGCTTTCCTCTCCCACAGCGAGGGCTCTTGCCGGATTGCTGGAACAAACGCTCGGTCGGCAGATGTCCGGAGCTTGACATCTGAAGGAGATGTCACTAAACTACTATCTGCGTATGTATCGCAGATAGGAACCCATCGTGAAAGTAGACGTTAGCGAGGTCGAGCGTCGGATCGAGAAGTTCAAGACGTCTGCCCGACAGGCAGGCGTCAAGCTTACGCCCCAGCGCCTTGAGATCTTCCGCGAGGTCGCCGCCAGCCTGGAACATCCCGATGCGGAGGCGGTCTTCAGGGCGGTCCAGCCAAGAATGCCGACGGTATCCCTCGACACTGTCTACCGGACGCTATGGCTCCTCAACGATCTCGGGCTCGTGACCACCCTCGGCCCGCGGCGGGCGAGCGTGCGCTTCGACGCCAACCTGCGCCGTCACCACCACTACGTCTGCGTGCGCTGCGGATTGGCGCGTGACTTCGACTGCACTGAACTCAACGCGCTCCGAATCCCAGCTGCCGTCAAAGTACTCGGCACCATCATCGGCACCCTCGTTGAGGTCAGGGGTATCTGCAAGAGGTGCACGAGGGAGAAGGCCGAGCAATCGGTGCTCCCTAACCCCAGGCAGCCGCAAGGCGAGAGGAGAAGGAAATGAATGAAAAGAAGAAGCTGACTACCAACGCGGGTGCTCCCGTCGTTGACAACCAGAACATCATGACCGCCGGGCCTCGCGGGCCAGCGCTCCTTCAAGACGTCTGGTTCCTGGAGAAGCTCGGCCACTTCGATCGCGAGGTGATCCCCGAGCGACGCATGCACGCCAAGGGTTCCGGTGCCTACGGCACCTTCACGGTCACCCACGACATCACCCGCTACACCAAGGCCAAGATCTTCTCGACGGTGGGCAAGAAGACCGATCTGTTCGTGCGCTTCTCGACGGTGGCCGGAGAACGCGGGGCGGCTGACGCGGAACGCGACATTAGGGGCTTCGCAATCAAATTCTACACTGAGGAAGGCAACTGGGACCTCGTTGGCAACAATACCCCGGTTTTCTTCCTCCGCGACCCGCTGAAGTTCCCGGATCTCAACCACGCTGTGAAACGCGACCCGCGCACCAACCTGCGCAGCGCCCGCAACAACTGGGACTTCTGGACCTCACTACCAGAGGCACTGCACCAGATCACGATCACCATGAGCGACCGGGGCATCCCGTACTCATACCGCCACATGCACGGCTTCGGCAGTCACACCTTCAGCCTGATCAACGCCAAGAATGAGCGCTTTTGGGTCAAGTTCCATCTGCGCACCCAGCAGGGTATCAAGAACCTAACCGACGCCGAGGCTGAGGCCATCATTGGCAAAGATCGCGAGAGCCACCAGCGCGACCTCTACGAGAGCATCGAGAGGGGCGACTTTCCGCGTTGGAAGCTTTTCATCCAGGTGATGCCCGAAAAGGACGCGGCCAAGTGCCCCTACAACCCGTTCGACCTTACCAAGGTCTGGTTCCACAAGGACTACCCCCTCGTCGAGGTGGGCGTCATGGAGCTCAACCGTAACCCGGAGAACTACTTCGCCGAGGTTGAACAGTCCGCCTTCAACCCGGCAAACGTCGTGCCCGGCATTGGCTTTTCGCCTGACAAGATGTTGCAGGGACGTCTGTTTTCCTACGGCGACGCCCAACGCTACCGCCTCGGCGTGAACCACATGAGCATCCCTGTCAACGCGCCGCGCTGCCCGTTCCACAGCTATCACCGGGACGGTGCCATGCGTGTTGACGGCAACCAGGGCAGCACGCTCGGCTACGAGCCCAATAGCTATGGTGAGTGGCGAGAGCAGCCCGACTTCGCCGAGCCGCCGCTCAGCGTCGAGGGCGTCGCTGATCACTGGAACCATCGCCAGGACGACGACTACTATTCACAACCGGGGCTTCTCTTCAGGCTGATGTCGGCCGAGCAGAAGAAGATGCTCTTCGAGAACACCGCTCGCGCGATGGGCGATGCGCCCAAGGAAGTCAAGTTCCGACATATCGGGAACTGTATGAAGGCCGATGCGGCCTACGGTGAAAGCGTGGCGAAGGCAATGGGTGTGGGGCCAACCTAATTGTGAGTGAATTGTTCGAGGGAAACGGGTAACACTTTTTGGTTCTGAGTGATGGTGGTCACTCCATTTCTCTATAGCTAAGTTTCCACCGCCAGACGCCGTGCTGTTTCGGCTTGGCGTTACGTGTGGACCGCCCAGACCTGGACGAGCGTCATGGTCAGTTCGTTGATCCAAACGAAGGTCTCCCTTCGCCTCCGCAGAGTATAGACCCTCACGGCTGGCTTCGCATTCTGAAACGCCTCGCACGACGCGCTTAGCGCCAGCGCAGAGGATTCCATTCCGCCCCGACCTCGAGGGTTCGTCCATCACCATGTGCCGGCGACCGCAGATTGTCAGCTCCCGAAATAACGGCCGGCAGGATCTCCACTTCCTGCGTGGTGGTGGCTTGCTGCACATTCTGACGGCTGGAATGGTATAGCTCAGATGCCCATACTCTTCCATGTGGCAATACGCGCAAAGCGTCACAAGGTTCTCGAGCGAGTCGTTTCCCTGTTGGCTTCTCTTGATCTGGTGATGGATTTGGAGATTCTCCAATGACCCGCGCTTCTGACACGCCGAGGGTCCCCAGGTTTTCCGCAATTCATATAGTGACCACCCCGAAAATCAGTCCCACACGATGGGCACAGGGTGCTTTGCCTGAATCGT
This sequence comes from Terriglobia bacterium, assembly GCA_050014795.1. Lineage (GTDB taxonomy): Bacteria > Acidobacteriota > Terriglobia > UBA7540 > UBA7540 > JALHUF01. The sequence continues at coordinate 8,890 of JBEKCQ010000017.1, forward strand.
CGCGTCGGCAGTGATCAGAGAACATTCCAGATCTTCCGCGGTGGCTACAATCAAACGGTCCACAGGGTCTAAATCGCGAAATCTCCGGCTAAGGAGGATAATCTCCATGGTCAGGGGAACAAACTGATAACCCGGGGCCACCGACAGTCGCCGCACCAGGTCCTCGAAGGATTCCTTGAATCGGACCTTGCCTGCAGCCTCTAACCAGTCAAGCTCCAGGAGCGTGACTGCGGAAAGGTAAATCAGGGCTTTCCCTTGGTCGGCCGCTTCGAATACTTTCCGAGCCCGGGCACCAAGCCGGCGCTTCTCATTCGTCAGCGCCCAAACCACTGCGTGGCTGTCGGCAACATATTGCATGCGATGACGCTAACGGCCCTTGGAAGTTAATCGGCTCAGCGTCCGGGTGGTCAGAGTTTGTCGCCACTGAGTCAGACCCTTTTCCCAGTCCTTGGCCGCCGCCGCTTGGCCAAAAATAGTGAACTTTTGTTTTCCCCGGCCTTGGGCGCAAATATTCTCGAGCCAGTCAACATTCACGAGTGCTCCGGCAGGCTTGCCTGACTGCTTTATCAGGTAGATCTTCGGGGCAACGCGCAGCCGGCGCAATAGTCGGGTAAGTTGCGCCCGGGCCCGCGATACATCCAAGATCTTGTGGGGGATGTCCAAACTGCCTTTTGCTGCGGTCATAGGCTCCGTGTTGTCTCCAAGCAATTTGTACAAATGAATTGTACATCGCACTCACGCGACTGTCAAACAAACCGCCGCCGCAAAATAGCTCCCGTTCGGACATGCTGAATTCCTCCTCGAGCTTACGTGGAAAGGGGTACACCCGTTATTCGCCGGGCTTATTGCCTAGGCCGCCAGCCCTACACGCTTTTTTGAAAGTTGCCAGCGCCCCTGCCTGGTAAGCAAGCTGACCATACTCTCCCAGGTGGCAGTAAGCACATAGGGTCACAAGGTTTCCGAGCGCATCATCTCCATGTTGGCTCCGTTTGATCTTGTGATGGACCTGGAGGTTCTCGAGCGACCCGCCCTTCCGACACCGCCAGCCATCCCGCTCCAACACGCGCCTCATCAACCGCCGGCAAGGCTACCCCTTCTTCCTCAAAAACTCAGGCTCGTAATCTGGTTGTTGGCCCAGCCCGGTGGCAAGGCGGGGATGGGGCGAGGATTGCAGGCGGGGGCGGAGAGGTGTCTCATTTCGGCTGAAGTTGGACGGGAACTTTGGGGACGAGGCAGTTTCTTCTGGAGAGCATTGGGGCGGTTCAACGGCGTCAAGTCGTCGCGCGAAATTGAGTTCGATCTTGAAAAACTCTGGCGCATGTCCTTATGATTGACTAGAGTCAAAGCATCAGGCTCGTAGGACGGCTGTGTACAAGAAGTTTTTCGGGCTTAGTGAGGACCCCTTCAGCGTCAGTCCAGACGCTCGCTTTCTGTTCAGGACGGCGGAGACCGATGAAACCTCTGCTAATTTGCTTTTCGGTGTAGAGAACCGCAAGGGATTGATCTTGCTGACGGGTGAAGTCGGCACTGGGAAGACCATACTGCTCAAAAAGTTGGTTGAAAAGCTCCACGGGGGGTCTACAGCAAGCGCATTTGTTTTCAACCCGCGCTTGAACTCAACAGATTTTCTCGACTATGTGCTGAGCGACTTTGGCCTTGACCACGACTCCAAGGACAAGCCTCGGATGCTGAGGGGCCTCCATGCGTGGCTACTGGAGCGCCACCATAGGGGCCAGACATCAGTGCTGATTGTTGACGAAGCACAGAACCTCTCCACAAAGGTTCTTGAAGAGATACGACTACTTTCAAACGTGGAGACGCCTACAGAAAAACTCCTGCAAATCATCCTTTCCGGCCAGCTGGAAATTGAAGAGAAGCTGAAGCAGCCGGAACTGCGACCGCTCCGCCAGCGGATCGCGCTCCGGTGTCGCACACGTGCTCTGAGCCTCGTCGATACCTCAAGATACATCGCGCATCGTCTTCGCGTGGCAGGCGGAGATGTCGAGACGATTTTCACTCCTGAAGCGATCGCAAACCTGTACAGATTCTCGCAGGGCATCCCCCGCCTGATCAATCTGTTGTGTCAGCACGCATTCGTTTCTGCCTATGCCGACCAACGGAAGCCCGTGGGTGCCGAGACGATCGAAGAGGTGGCCCAGCAGTCTGGGCTGAGTACTAGAGCGTTACCTTATGAACCGCTTCCTGATGAAGAGGTCAAAGCTCTGCAAGCCGGGGCCTTGGCCCGCCAGCCGGCGGAGATCACGAAACGCATTCTTCCTCAGACTCTGGCCGCGACCAATGCCCCTTCGCCGGTGTCGAGGGAAGTCGCGAAGTCGGCCGAAGAGCGCGCCTCCGCCAGACTATCTGCGGAGGCTCCCTTGGCCGGGCGACCGGCGGAGATCGCTAGACCTGTTGTCCCTCCGACCTCGGCGACAGCAAAAGTTCTCACGCCGTTACCAAGGGGGCTCCCAGAACCGGCTGAAGAACGTGTGCCGGCGAGAACTGCCCCGGAAGCCGAATCGCTCGCTAGGCAGGGCCGTCAGGGAGGCACGAGCGCTGTTGCTGTGATTCGCGCGACACCGTTGGATGACACTCGATTGCCGTCGGGGGGGACAAGGCCTGGCGACAAGAATGCCCGCCGCGCTCTCCCCCCTAGGAAGGACGCCACCGGTCCCCTTTTCGCTAAGCTCTACCACTCTGCAATGGCCAAAGCGGCCGTGCCCAAGACTTTAGAATGGGCCTTATTGGCTCTAGTCATGATGGGCGTTGTTTTAGTGGGGTATCACATCACGAGGGGCGGCCGGCAGATAACAACGAGCGAGAAGGAGGCAGCCTCCTCGAAAAGTCAGCCTTCGACGTCAACTACTTCGCCCGCGAATGTTTCTGCTACTGGCGACACTTCCGCGCCTTCTGGCCTGACGGAGGAGACCGGTCAGAGACCACTCCCCGCCCAGTTGGCGACGAAAGCGCCTAGCGACAGGTTGAGGCAAACCACGGTTGTCCCGCCGCCAGAAAGGACAAAGGCAGAGTTCCCTTCGAAGCCGCCGAGTCCTCCTCCTCGGGTCGTTCGAGAAAATCCTGAAAAGCCAAAGGTGCAGGAGCTCGCGAGGTCGGTTGCGCCGGCATCGACAGCGCCCTCTCCGCTACCGACTGTGGGGCAGCTGTTCGTCACGTCGAATGTGCCCGGAGCCACAATAACCGTGAATGGGCGGAGTGAGCCAGACTGGGTTACACCCCACACGTTCGCGGACCTTCCTCCTGGTTCCTATAGCGTTGTTGTTTCCACACAGGGATACAGAGCCGCGCAGCAGAATGCCAGGGTGGAACCCGGGCAGATGGCCTCCGTGAACGCAACTCTAAGTCCTCCCAGTGGAGAAATTGAGATTTCGACAAACCCGCCAGGAGCCGAAGTCCTCATCGGTGGAAAATCATATGGTCCCAGCCCTGTTCGTGCTAGGGTTGCCGTGGGCCAACACTCGTTCTTGGCCAGACAGGTGGGACGAGAACCTGTCGCAGGAAGTCTCACCGTTCAGGATGGGACCGTGGTAACGCGGAACATTGACCTGCCTCCGGTGGTTCCAGCGCCGCCCAGAACGAACGTCGAGGTCACTACTAATCCGCCCAAGGCCACGGTCTACGCGGATGGCACGCCGCTGGCTGGCGAAACCCCCTCTTCGTTTCACCTGTCACCAGGACACCACACACTCATTATCTTCCTAGCGGGATATCGACCGATCCGCCGGGAGATTGAGGTTCCAGAGAGCGCAACTGTTGCGGTCGGCGAAACGCTCTCCCCCCAGTAGAGCTTTTCATCCGAGTTCCTCCAGCAGAAACTGAAGTGGAGAAGCTCATTCGGGGAATGTCTAGCCCGGAATGACGGGGCGCTGCTTGATCCGGCGGCGGGGATCCGCTTCGGTGGGAAGGCAAGAGGCAGTGTTTGGGAAGGAGTGATCGCTCAGAAGCGCTTCTCCCTTTGAATGGGATACGCGCGGAGAGGGACAACATTCGGAGTGGAATCTCTTTCAGCCAAGGCTGAAGTCCAAGGGCTTAGTTCAGGCGGGGCAACTCTTAAGGCAGCGCCTGCATGTCAGCCGGCAGATAAGCTCGCCTCATCGGGAGGATCCGTTAGGGACACCATGGTACTAAGGGGCGCTTGGACTCGCCGGCTGACCGCCCCCTCCCCCGGACAGAGCCGCTACGCCTCCTCCAATTCCAGCCGCCGCAGCTATCCCCACGATGAGGGCCGTTTTGTGGGAGGGCGGTTTCCGCGGAGCCGGCGGCGGGGGTGTTGGGGCAGTTTCTTTCGCGGGCGGAGCTGGAGGAGCCGCCTTGGCCTGGAGTCCTGGAACAATGGACGCGTCCGCAGCGACCAAGGCGCTCTGTCCAGCCGGCAAGACGTATGATTGCCCCGACTTGATGTCGTCAATCGTCACATTCCCTTCGGCGGACTCGATGTACGTGCTGTTGTCGGCCATCAATCCCACGTACGCCCTTGAGGTCCCCTCGGTGGCGGGCACAATATGAAACTTCGGAGTCTCAACGACGGCAAAGTCCTTTCCTGTATACTCGACGACAATCGTCCCCTTCTGCAATCGCAGCCAAGTTCGTTCCACCACCCTCGCAAAGCGGACAGCAGTGTTCACATTGAGGGTCACTTGGTTTGTAGGTGACAGCTTGACGACGGCGCGGCCGCTCGCCCCCGTCTCAATCAAATCGCCATCGAAGATTGTTCCCCCGCTGGGGAGTGCAATCCCATTCTGCGTGGTTTCCGTCGAAACCACCGCTTGTCCGATCACGATCGGGGTCTCCTGGGCCTGCACTGCCAAGGAGAAGAAACAAATAGTCACGACAACTCTCACCGTGGCAAGCCAAAAACGGGTGCCCATCATTACCTCCTCAATCTAAATCTCTCGACTTGAGACCGTCCGCGTGCCGCACAGACCTGGCAGTGTAGTGTTCGTGCCGTGTGCCAGAGGGAAATAATCCCAGGGGGACGCCCGACATTCAATCTCACGAAAGAACATCGTCAAGGCGATAAGCAGGCGGATGCTTCAGACGGTTGTTGGCCAAACCATGCCGTACGATGGCAGCATGCAGTCATGCCCATGGAATCTGCCGCGCCGTCCGGCTTTGATGCTGCAAAAAGCCATGTAGACGTGTTGACAACCCAGCCCCGGATTGGTACACATGGCCGCGGAGGTTGCCCAGAAAGGTGAAGGGAACTGGCAGGGGTCCGCAGCCCCTGCTGGAGCCCTCGCTTGGGAGGGCTGGCCAAGAAGGCTGGCCTCAGGTTTTCATTGCCTACGCCAATCACCAAGAAGGTTGGTCCATTTCGTCCCCTCCAGCCACCAGGGCGTCGCGCCGCATGGTTGACGGCGACGAAGCGCTTGCGCACGGAAACGACATTTGAGTTTGCCCTGCGCTCAAGGGGGTGCGTTCTGCTGTTCCTTCTGAGTGTAAGCGTTCCTGCAGTCCTCCTCGCCTATTGGGTAACCCGCACGGCGTACGCTGAGAAGCGGGGTAGTGCCGACGACCTGGAACAGGTCCGACAAGCTGTAGCTCTTGACCCGTCAAATCCCCAGTTCTACGACAAGCTCGGCTTGATTTGCCTGTACTCCGCCAATGTGGCCAAGCCCGCCGAGGCAGTGAAGTATTTAAGACAGGCAACCAAGCTGGCAGCTCGTAAGACAGACTACTGGGTCGATCTTGCGTCAGCCTGCGATTGGAATGAGGACCTCGCGTGTTCCGACGAGGCGATGAACCGAGCCCTCAAGCTGAGCCCTATGACGCCGCGCCTTGAATGGATCACCGCCAACCATTATGTAAGGACCAGGCGGCCGACAGAGGCCTTGCCCCATCTTCGCCGGCTCCTCGAGCTGAGTACGGACTATGCCTGGCCCGCGTTCAGCCTTTGCACGCGTGCGTTTCGCGATCCTGAAATCATCCTGAGGCAGGTCCTTCCGGCGCAACGCGATCCAACGCTGAAGCTTTCCTTCGCGGATTTCCTGAGCGAGCGGGGGCAGTCCGCCGTGGCCGATCGTGTCTGGTCTGAGGTTGCGTCTACTCGCGTCGCCTTCCCGTTTCATCTCGTTAAGCCGTATTTACAGCGGCTGCTGAACACCGGACAGATCGATCGAGCCGAAGGCGTGTGGAGCGACCTCAAGCGTCTCGGGGTCATCCCCGGCTCGGAGGGGGAGAGCGCGGATAATCTCGTCTTCAACGGCAGCTTCGAGCAGGCTCCCCTCAATGCCGCCTTTGACTGGCGGTTCAGTGAACTGCTCTACGTGGTCACTGACTTTCGGGACCCATCCACCTCGGCAGGTGCCCACTGCCTGCGAATTGACTTTACCGTGGCGCGCAATGATGACGTCGAGCCCGTCTTCCAGTTTGTCCCTGTTCGTCCAAGCACCGCGTACACGCTGACCGCACAGGTTCGTTCCCAGAACATCACTTCGGAAAGTGGTCCGTGCCTTCGGGTAACAGATCCTGCATGTCCAGCCTGTCTCGATAGTCAGAGTGAAAGCGCGCTCGGGACGACACCCTGGCATCCAGTCTCACTCCGGTTCACTACAGGAGCCCGCACGCGCCTGGTTCGGCTGTCCGTGTGGCGGCCCCGCAGCCGAAGTTTTCCCCCGGAAATCAGCGGCAGCTTCTGGCTTGACCTAGTCTCGATAAGGGCCACGACGGATGCGACAAATGGTAGCGCTCAGCCCGAGTCGTAACATGCGCGACGCACCAGACCCGGCACTCACGCCATCGGCAAGCGATGAAGGGGCGACCTCGAGTGCCCCGCAATCCATCTGGTCCAGAGTCGTGTGGACAGGCCTTGTGGTGGCTGCGTTGCTTGCGCCCTTGCCATTTGGGGCGGTGCAGAAATGGGCCTGGACTGCCCTCCTCGTTGTGGCACTGGCTCTGCTCATCGTCTGGGCAGTCGGCAGTGCAAACAATCACGTCGTGAGGTTGTATTGGTGTCCCCTCTACGTCCCCGCCGCGCTATTTCTTGTTCTCGGTGCGATCCAGTTCTTCGACCATCGCACCCTCGACCCCTTCGCCACTCGGGAATCGCTGCTGAATCTCACCGCGAACCTGATCTATTTCTTTCTCGCCGGACAAGTCCTGGCATGCGGTTCCGGGAGGGAGTTGCCGCGGTTCGGATGGGTTGTCGTCGTCTATGCATTTCTCCTTTCATTGTTTGCGGTCGTTCAGTTCTTCTCAGGCGACGGATTGCTCTACTGGTCGGTCCAGCCGCGTTGGGGAGGGGCCGTTTTCGGCCCTTATGTAAATCATAACCACTACGCTGGGCTGATGGAGATCCTGATCCCCATAGGTGCTGCCTACGTTCTCTCCCGGCCCCAAGGCCATCCCGGAAAGGCTCTCCTGGGATTCGCTGTTCTGGTGCCTACTGCCTCGTTGCTGCTATCCGGATCAAGGGGTGGCCTCATCTCGCTGCTAGTGGAAGGGCTCATTCTGGCAGTGGTCCTCCTCAGGGGCTCTCCTGTTTCCCGCCGACAGAGCCTAGTGGTGGCAAGCACACTCGGTATTGTCTTCGCCGGGGTGCTTTTCTTCTGGTTAGCCCCCCAGAGTGTGACAAGACGACTCGGGAGCGTAGTCGACCTCTTCTATTCTCCAGAGATTTCGTTAGGAGACCGCTTCAGGGTCTCTGAGGACTCTCTGCGAATTTTCCGCGATCATCCCTGGCTGGGGACGGGCCTGGGTAGCTTCGAAGCGGTGTTTCCAGAATACCAGAGCTTCCCCTCGGATCTGCGGTATGACCACGCGCATGATGATTATGCCGAGGCATTGACGGAGACAGGCTTGGTTGGCGGCGCCTTGATCGTGCTGGCCCTTTGGCTCTTCTTCCGCAGCGCGTTTCGAAATCTGAATGAACGCCTGGAAGATGAAATCGGGTGGATCCAGATAGGGGCGGCTCTCGGCTGTTGTGGTTTACTGGTTCACAGCTTGGTGGACTTCAACCTCCACATACCCGCCAACGCGGTGTGGTTTGCCGTGAGCTTTGGGATCGCGACTTCCTTCAGCGAACGCTCACGCCCTGGCAGGCAATCTCCTCCAGGCTGATGGGATTCCCACCAGACCAAGGCTTCGAACAGAAATGTTCCCGCCAATAACCTCCTCGGCACTGAATGCGGTGAGGGCAACCTGCCCGTGCCTTCACGCTCGCCTTCCTGTGTGGAGTTTGCTGATCTCTTTGGTTGACTTCTTCGCTTTCAGTGGTTACTGCAACCATTACAACTTCGTAGCCAGAGAGCCGGCCTTGTATAGGTAGTGACTTTTAGGTTTGTTTTGTTCAGCAAACCATCGCTGTCAATTGGCTGCAAGCGAAGGGACAAGAAAGGGTACTCGACTCGTCGACCTTTCGTGCATCGGTCGTAGCTAAGGCGCAAAGTGGTAGCACAGTGTCTTAACAATGCGCTGGGATGCGCAGCCGTCCCAAAACGGGGGGGAAAGCTGGCCGGCTTCCTTACAATGTTTCGTAGTGATGAACAGGAACTACGGTGCCTGTCCGGGGGAACTCAGGGGTCAAGACCCGAGTTAGTGTTATCGGGACGAGACCGTCACACTGTACCGTGGGTTGGCCGCCCCGCCGCAACGCGCATTTCGGGTAGCGAAGGGCTCGCCGAAGGTTCGGTCAGGCTTTGCCTCTGCCGTTTGCCAGCAACATCGAAGGCAGAGAGTCAGGTAGGTATTGGTTGTACTCGACGGCAACGCACAATTCTTGGCTCGCGTACCGAGAGCCCAACTGTCTTTCAAAAACAGGAATCAGAGTATCCAAGAGAGAGGAGAATTGAAAAAGCATGCGATCCTTGGCAAGACTGCGCCGAAGTCGCAACTCGCCCAGGGTCGTTCGGCCAACCCGCAGGGGAAGTGACACGCTCCATAGCTCTCCGGCATCTCCAGTTCCGGGTCGACGCCACGGAGACAACCTGGGTGTCGGGCCGCTCGGCCAGTCAGCCAGCTGACAGGTCACCTCGTCAAAATCCAGGGCCCGCAAAGTGTCCGCCAGTACCCTCCAGCTCTTCTCGGGGTCCCGGATGTTTTCCATTTCCTTCGAGGCCTTGCGGATCAAGATTTGATTGGCAATCACTCGCCGCTGCGAATGGACCGCGCGCGAAACGTAGGCGTTGAATTCCTTCAGTTCATCGTATTGGAGTTGGCATGACAAGAACCAGGCGATGACTCCTGCCAGAACGGCCACGAGCGCAATCAGGCTCCCGGTCGAACGAAGAATGAGCAGAGAGCCGAGTGAGAAGACGGCCGTAACCCCATAAAGCAAGATTACGGCCGAGCGGTGGGTCAGCTTCTTGATAAGGAGCCGGTGGTGAACGTGATCGCAGTCTGCCTCAAAAATCGGTTTACTGTTGAGAAAACGCCGCACAACGGAGAGGAGAGTGTCCAGCAAAGGCAGGCCAAGAGAGACATAAGGGACCACGAGGGCCAGCAAGGTCGAACTCTTCTGGGAAGTGTGGATCGCCAGCGTGGCCAACACGCAGCCCAGAAACAGGCTTCCAGTATCACCGAGGAAGATCTGGGCCGGCGAAGAGTTGAACCTCAGGAATCCCAGCAAAGCCCCCGCGAAGGTGATGGCGAGCACACAGACCAGATGGTTCCCCTGGATCAGAGAAACGATGAACACGGAAAGCATCACCAGGAACGCGATGCCCGACGCCAACCCGTCGAGGCCGTCTATGAGGTTAAGGGAGTTTGTGACGGCGACAATCCATAGGACGGTGAGGAAGAATGCCACGATTGTGTTGTGAATCGGAAACCCTAGAACCGGCAACACAACGATCCGAAACCCTGCCCACCACGCGCTCGCTCCTGCCAGCACCTCGACGGCCAGTTTCTGCCAGGGCGTCGCACTTTTCAAGTCATCGTACAGTCCTACGAAGAAAACTAACATGCCTGGGAGGAGCAGCCTGACCACTGTGTGCCAACCTGTAAGGAGGCGCTCGCGGACATCGTTGGGCACGAACAGCAGCACGCCTATGGATGCCAGCACCGCCAGCAGGATTGCCAGACCTCCCATACGCGGAGTGGGGATGACCCCTCCCTTCTCACGTGCACGACCATAGGCTCGCACCCGCTGGCCAAGGGCAACAACTGCTGGCGTTATCAACCAACACAGGAACGCAGCTACGAGAAACAGTCCGAGATAAGTTCTCAAGGTTCCCCGCAAGCAATATCTTCGGCAAAGGGCGCGCTGCAATCGGTGGCGGCATGTGCCCTTCCCATGGCCTCGTTCTCCACCAACTGGGCGTAGGCATCCATCAGGCTGTCACGCGAGAAGACCTCACGGACGCAATCCGCTCCGGCCTCACCTAGGAGGCGACCCCACTGGGGATTCGCCTGGAGTCTACGCACACTCTCAGCCAACGCCGCGCTATCCGAGGGAGCCACAGGAAGGCCGCATCCGAGCTCAGAGACCAACTCAGCAGCCTCGCCACCGACCGAACATAGAATGGGTTTCCCCGCCGCCATATATTCGTAAAGCTTCGAAGGTATGGTGATTTCGAAGAGCGGATCCTTGCGCAGGATAACAAGGAGCGCGTCACACGTCGCCAGAATGGGGAACACCTGATCGCCCGGCACTCCTGCGAGAAACCGGACGTTCGCGAGGGCGCGCGCTCGAGCGAGATCGAGAAGGCGGCGTTTATCCGTCCCCTCCCCTACCAGAAGGAATGCCACTGGCTCATCCCGCAATTGTTCCGCGGCGCCGAGCAGCGTCTCCAGCCCCTGCGCGAGCCCAATGTTTCCGACGTACCCCACGACAAACTTTCCGGCGAGACCAACCGACTTTCTCAATTCTTCCCTCGGCTTCACTCCCACAAACGACTGCCATTGGACACCGTTGCACACCACAGCTACGCGGTTCCGTGGCAAGCCCAGGTTTAAGAGGTAACGCTCAAATCCTTCCGTTATGACCACCACTTTTGCGCACCTTCTATAGAAGAACTGCTCCAGGCAGCGTAGCAGACCCATCAAGCAGCTCCCATGCAACAGACCAACTGCAAGGGCGGAGTCCGGCCAGATGTCCTGCAGGTCGAAAACGAGCGGGGCGCGATGCCACGCGTGCGCAGGCAAGGCAGCCAGTCCCGTCGGGAGGGGGGAAACCGCTAGGACCACGTCCGGCTTACGCTGCCAGATGCCGCACCAAGCTGCCGAAAGCATGAAGGTGGAGTATGTAAGAAAGCGTTTCAATGTTCCCGAATCCAGCGAGCGAAAGACGGGCACACGCAGGATGCGATAACCCTGAGCAGTGTATTCATCCTGTGCGGCGTGCTGGCAGAACGGTAAGTCCAGGCTGGAGGGGTGGTTGGGCCGGCCGGTGATTACAGTGACCTCGTGCCCGCGGCTCGTCAAACTCTCTGCCAGGTCACGGGCTCGCCTTCCCGTGGCCATGGTTTCTGGGGGAAAGTGTTGGGAGAATATCAGTACTCTCATGCCAACATGCTCAAGCATTGCTTCCGCTCCTGGGCGCGAACGAACCCCCCGTACGGCGGCGTCTCCAGACCCACCTGGTAGTACTTCTTCATCCACTCCAGGGTGAAGCCCAGACCCTCGGCCAGGGACACTCTCGGGCAGTGCTGCAAATCCCGCACCGCCTTGGTGACGTCGATCTTCTTGTTTCGCGTGGTGAAGGGTTCCTCGTCGCGGTAAGTCACTTGGCGATCATCTTTGCCGAGGTATTGCAGGATGATGTCCGAGAGGGTTTTAATGTCGTGGTATTCGGTCGACCCCACGTTGTAGACCTCGCCGGGAATGAAGTTATCCACGATATTGGCCAACGTGAACGCGGCATCCGTCACGTAAGTGGAGCTCCGGTGGTGATTCAAGTAGACGGTGTAGGGAAGATTGTGGAGCGCGCGATAGCAGAAAAGGCAATTTACGCTGCGGTAGTCACTGTATTTCTCGCCCGGCCCGAAGACGTTGAACAGGCGGACCCGGACAGTCTCGGTGTCGAACCTGGCAGCGGAGTTCATCACCTGCATTTCACCCACCCACTTCGTCATGGCATAGTCGTTGAGTTGGCGAATTTCGTGGAAGTCCATCACCTCTTCCTTCATCACCCCGTCCCAGTCACCGTATACTTCGGAGCTGGAAAAGAAGATCATCCGAAAGCGGTGCTTTTCCTGCAGCCGGATTAGGTTCTTGGTTCCAATGACGTTGCTTCGCCACAACGTCTCGTAGTAATCCTCTCCGTTCCAGCGTCCGAACTCCGCAGCCATGTGGTAGACGTAATCAAAGCCGTGCTGCTCGAAGAGGCGCTCCACCTGGCGATACTCTGCGACGTCGCCGCGGATGTATTCCGGGTCGTGGTGGTGGTAGATATCGCAGTGCCAGACCTCGTGCTCACGTCGGCGGAGTTCCTCTACGACGAATGGGCCAATGGCGCCAAGGCCGCCTGTGATGAGAATCTTCATGGGCTCCATCTCCTTGAGGGGCTGAGCGGACAACTTTCTAGCTGGTCGTATGGCTGCGGGGGGTTAGGGCCACGCCTTCAAGAATCCTGCCAAATCCTTCCTTTTCGCTTTCCTCTGCCTTTCGAGACCGATTCGGCAGCTGTGTTTGAAAGGCCGTTTGGCGTTCCACAATCTTCACACCGATGAGAAACGGATACCAAAAACTCCAGAGGACGTGGTAAATAAAACCTGCCTTGCCGTCCAGGAACCCGGCCTTCAGAAAGTAGTTACGGAAGAACAACAGAAAGGGTCTCAAGAGCACGGGCAGCCGGTTCCAAACGCGCAGCTTGATCCACCGCTTCCTCTCCGCCTGCGATCCCCCCAGGCGTGCCGGAATCGAGTCCCGGTAGCCCCCCCCAAACCTCTCCCGCAAGTACTCTTCCGCCTCAAGCTCCGCATAGCGGTTGTGTTTGGAAATCCAATGGCAAAGCGGTCGGAGACCCAGGTGATCGAAGGGTGGCAACAGGTAGCTGGCCTTTCCGTCCAGAATGACATGCTCATTCATGGGCCGGTCCTCAAACCTCACCCGATGTCGCTTGTACAGCCGCAGAAGCCAGTTGGGATAGAGGCCACCGTGCCGGAGAAAGCGCCCGAGAAAGATATGCCGGTACCTGAGGTGGAAACCTGCATATTCGTGCTCATCGTTGCGTACCACCCGGGCAATCTCCTCCGCGAGGGGCGTCGGGATCCGCTCGTCGGCGTCGAGCATCAAGACCCACTCATGCGAAAATGGCAGGTTTTGCAGGGCCCAGTTACGCTGAAGGGCGTACCCTTCAAAAGGATGTGAAAACACCTTCGTGCCCATGGCTTTGGCAATTCCGACAGTTCCGTCCTTGCTGCCGGAGTCAACAAGAAAGAGCTCGGCAGCCCAGCCAGTGCTTTGCAGGCAGCCGGCGATGGTGGCTTCCTCATCGCGTGTCAGAACCACGACACTGACAGGAACCTTTTCCATAGGATGGGGAGGTGCAGGCTTGCTCTACTATCTGAGTTCTGCTTTCCCTTTCGGCAAATAGGGATCGGTAAACTCTCGCGCGACATCAGGCCTTACCAGCAGATAGTGGGGTTCGCGGACTGCGACGTTTGAGAGCCAGTATTTGCGGCACAGGACCCAGGAGTCAAAATCGATCAGGCTCCGCAACGAGACAGCTTGGGCGGGGGTAACGAAGGCAAAAGTCGGCGCCTGGGCGACACAGTATCGAGCGCGTTCCTCGGGCGCGGCCTGGGCCAGGGCGCGACCGTTGACGAGACCGCTCAGGTCGCAGACCTGAGCTCGCGAGAAGTACGAAATGAGGCCAACATCGAACGCCATGCCCGGCTTGCCAACCAAGGCATCCAAGTGGTCGCTCCGCATCTCTAGATAAACCTGTGATGCATCAGCCGTGATTCTGCGGACTACACGCCCTTCGACTCCCCACACGCATGCCAGGAGGATCAGGCTCGCCGTCACGGCTATCCTGCGCCGGGGCCGGAGTCGAGCTAGAGGGATCGCATGCTGCTCCCACGCGGGCGCGGGGGAGAACACGAGGAGAACGTCCCAGACAATCATGAACATCAGCGGCCACAGAAAGTACCGAACCCCATGAACGTATTGCCCTCGAACGACTGTAGCTGTAACCATGAGTGGGAGAACGGAATTGGCCACTAACAACGAACAGAGATGGTTCCTTCGGATGGCATCCGCACGAAAGGCGACAACAAGGCATATCGCCCATATCAGCAGTAGGCCTATCCCAAGTGAAAATGAGGCCGAGAACGCACGGGCCACGCCCCAAAGCTGGGCGATGTCCACGCGACCCAAGGCTTTGGCAACCGCGGTGTCAGGCAATAGATGGCCCGCCCAAAAGTAAGTAATCAAAACCGCCAAACATCCACCCATCGCGAGGTGGCTCTCCCTCAACACCCAGTGGACGACCTCGCCGGGGGTGGGGTGCTCGCCAGCCGTCGGGGCCGCGCGCTCCGCACGCAACAGCAGGGCGGCCGCGGTTGCAACTGCAACCAGCGAGCAAAGCTCTATTCGGAGCATGACGGTCGCGGCTGCTAGTAGGAACAGCCAAATGTATTGCCGACGGGAGTGTGTGGGTCGCACCGAAATCGAATAGGCAACACGGCCCATCACTGCGGAGCCGAGCACCGCCATGCTGGTTTCCATTCCGTCGCAGAGCCAGCGAAAGGCCATGGGACTGATCAGGACGACCAGGACGGAAGCCCAAACAACACGCGCCGCCTGCTGCGAGCGCCACACGCGGCGAGAAACCATCATAAGCAGTCCGAGGTAGGACAGGATCGATAAGGCCTTCGGGACATATGCCGATTTGACAAATCCGTAGATCGAAGCTGCTAAACCAACATAAAGCAGACTTGAAGTGCCATGGTTGCGGTGAACGCCGTCAAACGTCAAGAACCCGCGACTCCATAAGAAGCCAGCGTATTTGAGGTGGATGAAAGCGTCGTCTAACTGATAGTGGCGTGTCCACCAGAGCCACAAGGCGACCCAGATCGCCACAGCGCCCATGACGAACTTGGCCTTGTCAACCCGGTTCACGATGAAGAACCGATGCACTGTCCTTGCCTAGTCGCAACTCGCCAGGGTGAGCGCCGGTTGGCATTCCTCGGTTCGAGTCGGCGGCGCTTGGAGTGCGGCGAGGATCCGATCGACGTGGGTCGCCCACCTGAAGTGCAGGCGTGCACGATGCCGGCCTTGCGCAGACAGCCTGGCGCGCAATGCGCCGTTACGTGCTAAGCCGCAAAGCCGCGTGGCCAGGTCTTCAGGGCTGAGCGGGCGAAAGTAGACCGCCGCTTCGCCGCAAATCTCACGGTTGACTGGCGTGTCCGACGCCACGATGGGGAGACCGTGTGCCATTGCTTCGGCCAAGGGGTGGCCAAACGATTCGGTGAGCGACGGGAAGACGAAAATATCCGTGCGGCGATACAGCGCTTGGGCCTCCTGCCGTTCCAGCGGGCCCACGATTCTGACCCAGGGGGCAATATCCGGGCGTCGCGAAAGATCGATGTCATTCTGATAACTGAGAGTCCAGCGTGCTCCTTCCCACGCCGGGTTCACGGTCGTTTCCAACATGAACTTCCGGCCCCCATTCCCGTTCAGCAACGGCAGGGCCTTGAGCAGCGTGGTCAGGTCCTTGTGCTCGGCATAAAGTGAAACGTAGAGAAAGCGAACCGGGGAGCCCTCTCGGCCCAACCCCGAACCAAATATATCTCTGCCAGCAGGTTCGAATGATTCTGTGACACCGTATGGGTTTACCAACGCCCTGCCGGGTGGGATTTCAATGTACTTGCGCAACTCATCCAGCATGGTCTGTGTTGGCGTCATAACGACATCGGCGCTTTTCACGCTTTGGCACACGAGCCAGCGACGCAATCGGCGGGCGATCCTCATACCGAGGCGGTGCCGCTTGACAAACATCCGTTCATAGATTCGCGAGAAGTAGAGAGCGTTGTGGACCAGCAGGATTTGTCTCACCGGGCAGCGGAGCATGCCGAAGTTACCCGCGGAATACAGGACGTCCACTTGTTCTTCAATCAGGAAGCGGCGCAACGTGACCTGTTCCCACCAAATCCGTCTCCATCCGTTCTGTTTCCTTTCGGCGAGTGGGTGGAGCTGGATATTCCTGTTGACGCGTGAGGCCGCTTCTTCCGTCGCCTCTGGCAAGAAGACAATAAACTGATGTCCGCTTTCCGGCGGGGGGAGGTGTTGCAGCAGGCTCGCCAAGTAGGTGACTGCTCCACCCACCTTAGCCGAGGCGGAATTGATGACGACCTTCAAGCGTACCCCCGGAGGACGTTGAAGCACGTCACTTAGCAGGTTGACCGGTAAGGCCGCAGCATCTCCTGCAAGTCCCTCTCCATCGCCTGCAGACAAAAGTTCGCCGCCGCCCACTCCCGCGCTTTAGCGCCCATGCTTTGGCCTATGTTGGGCTTTGTTAAGAGGGTCACGACTGCCTCGGCGACTCCGTCCACCGAAAGTGGATCTACCAGGAGGCCCGTCTTGCCATGTAACACAGCTTCTGCTGCTCCTCCAGCGTGACTCCCAACGACCGGTTTACCCGCCAAGGCCGCTTCCACATACACCCGGCCGAAGCCCTCGCCGGTCCACTCACCGTCGCGCTCCAGGGCTCGACTCGGCATAACAAACACATCACAAGCTCGATAGAGTGCTGCGAGTTCAACATCCGGGACCTCACCCACAAAAGTAACACGGTGTGACACTCCAGCCTCAGTGGCAAGTTGTCCCAACTCCCGGCGATTGTTCCCGCTGCCTACTACCACGTACCGGGCATTAGGTACACATGCGAGAATCCTCGGAAGCGCGCGAATGACCGTGTCCACGCCTTTGTATTCGTGCTCCTTGCTCACACCACCGACGGAAAGGAGGAGTTGCTCCTTGTTGGCGTCCTTCCGTACAGGGACGAAGTTCGGGACGCCGTTGGAAGAAAGTAAAAGGTCTGCAAATGCGGGAGGGATGGCGTTAACAAGCACCCGTGTCCTAGAGCGAGGGATGCAGTTCACCCTCCAGAGCATCTCGGCAGTGAATCTACTGACCGGGAGGACGAGATCGGCCTGCCTCAGAGCGGCACGTTTGAGCGGGGAGAGGCGATGCCAAACTTCTATGCCGTGGCACGCCACCCAGTAATGCGTTCCATCCCAGTGCCGGATCATTGCCGCCACCGGGGCCAGTCCCACGTGATTTGCGATTACCAGGTCGTACTTCTGCCGCCCCAGCCGCACGGCCCGCAAGGCAAATTGAAGCTTCGAAATGAGCCCCACACGAGTGCTCACCACCCCCACCACCCGGAATCCGTCGGGGGCGCCATCACAAGCTCCCCAGTTGAGCAACGCCAACACATGCACGTTCTGCTGGCCGAGGAAATGCCCTAGAGCTGTGGCCAGCGTTGACGTATAGCGCGCAACTCCACCATGCGTATAGATGTCCGTGGCAATTACCAGGATTCTCAAGTTAGGCAACCGACTCGTCGTCGATCCTGACGTCGAGCTGTGGGCTTGATCGCTGGACCGTATATGACCCAAGCCAATACAACCACGATCGCCAGTGTCTTAATGAGGCTGCTCCAGTAGCTGAAGGTGTCAGCCTCCAAGCAGGTTGCGGTCTGGAACATCGCGGCATAAATGAACAGACCGCGCGTGCTGGTCGGGCCGCTCACTGTGTTCGCGAAGATCTGCGCGACGACCCCGAGAAGGAACATGCCAATCAAAATCCCCGGCAGTCCGAACTGTAGATACAGATCCCCAGGATAAGTAATCGCGGTAGAAGTTTGACCTCCGGACTTCAAAACAACGCTGAATCTTCGTCCCTTGTCGAGGACGGGTTTTGTGGGCCAAAGGAAGCGCGGGATGAAGGGATAGTAAGGGATCATCCACAAATGCTCCGTGCCCTCCAGCCTTTGCGCCGAGGTTGCACTTAGGGAAACGACTGTCGCAAGGGACTGCAGCAGATCGAGCCGGGCTAAGCCCCTATCCAATCCAGACTGAATCCAACCCCGGGGGCCTCCCGTAGCCCAGGTTGCTTTCTCAAAGGCCATCTGGGTGACCCCTGTCGCTGCCGAGAGGCTAGTTACTTGAATGGCACCTTGGCCGCGAATGAGCCCACGGTAAGCATTCGAAAGAGGATAAAGAACAATCAGGCCCAGGAGCGCCGCAGCCACCCAACTACTGCGGAATCTCCGCTGAATCATAGACGCGACGAGCGCCACCACGATGAAGTTTTGCAGGAGAATGATCTTCATGCCGGAAATAAGTCCCCAACCACACTCCGACGCGAAGATGATGACAAAGAGTAGTTTTAGCCCTTGGTCGAGGGGGTGGACAAACTTCTCGATGCTGATAACGATCAACGCCACTAGCCCAAGCTGGCCGAGAACGTCGAAGGCCTGGATAAGGCTCAGGCGCTCCGGCGAGAGGGCGTCCCGCATGCCCGTGTAGTAGTAGGCGCCTGCCTGCAGAAGGTACACACGGCCCGCAACCGAAATGACGAAAAGCACAAGAGCCCAGGCCGACGGCTTAACTCCGTTGGGTGCGCAATGGCTGGTTGTTATCGGGGCACCTTGCTCGCAACTTGCGCTCCGCCTGCGGCTGGTGCAACTGCATCCGAGCCAGAAGGCCAGCATGCCGAGACCAAAATACACAATACCCCTGACCAGGGAACTAGTTTCTCCGGAAGGGTCAAGGAGCCTCTGAGTTGAACCCATGAAGGATCGCAACGGGGCCAACCCAAAACACACGAGGCCCAAAATCGTCAGGTAAACAGGAAGGTCGAAGAAACGGAATGGACCTGTTTCCGCGCGTGAGAAAATGAAAACTATGGAGGCAATGGTAAACACGCCGAGAATGACAAGAAACCCCTCGAGCTCATATCCGTGGCGACCGCTAATTACGATTGCCCCCCACACGACGGCCGCCAGAGACAGCGCCGACATAAGCAACAGGTGAAAAGGTTGAATTTGCCGAGGGCTTCCGAGAGTCGGGAAAGGCAGTCGTCGGGAAAGCGTCGCCATTCTCTATGACCTGCAGGAGAAAGCCAATTCGGGAGTTGGGGCCGCAACCGGGGGAGAGGGCGCCAGGAGTTCAAACATTTTCTCAAGTCGAATTTGGTATGTGTGCTCGCGATGCGCGCGAATATGCGCGCGCATCGCGATTTGCAAGCGTTCTTCAGGATGCGCCAGATAGTGGTCCACCTTTTCTTTAAGTTCCTGGCCAGTCCTGAACGTCACAATCTCGACCTCGGGCTCAAAGAGTTCCGGCAGGGCAGGCTTCCAGTCAGCAATCTGGAATGCTCCACAACCAGCGATTTCAAAAAGGGCACAGTTTACGCCTTCGATCTCGGAATACATCATCGTGTTAAGGACGATCTTCGTACTGAGGAAAGCTCGCGCTTTCTGGTATTCGGCTACGTAGCAGTTCGCATATAGTTCCCGCACGGGAGACTTAAGCCAGGGCGGGCAGTTACGCCCCCAGACTTTCAAGTCGCATCCCGCGAAGTCCTCAAGCATCTGAGCCCGGTAGTAGTGCAAGCTGCCCATCGCGCAGAGATCGCACCGGTACTCGCGGCTTGCCTCTCCGGAAAGGATGATCTGCCTGTGCCAGAGCGGATTGCAGCACTCTGGCAGGTAGTACGTGTTCCGACCAAGTTTGTCGCGCAAAGTCCGGACTAGATAGGGTTCCTTCAGAAACAACGCGTCAAAGGGACTGGCAATCAGATACATCCGGTAAAGGTTGTCTAGCGCATCCGTGAACCAACACACCACCTTCGGCGCTACCTCGGCCTTCAGTTCCTCCACCACTTGGGGCGGCATTCTGCCGTGCGTGACCAGCACCAAATCGGGACCGAAACTGCGAGCCTTACGGATCAATCCCCGGTAAGCGGCCCTCTCCAGCGCGGGAATCGCCGACCGTCCGACTTGCCAGAAGGCGTTCACATATCTGTTGCCATGATGGCGACCCTTGGGTGCATCCGCGGTAGCGACGGTGTGCCCCATCGCTTGCAGGGTGACCGCAACGTTCCGGGCAAAGGAGTCAGGGAACTGGGGACCGACGACGAGGACTCTCATTGCTCTCATGTGTTTGCTCGCTACTTGAATCTAGCGAACCAGCAAGCGATGCATGTTCTGAAAGGCCCGAGCGTTCGCGACACTCCAATCAGTAGGGGTGGTTTTGGTACACTTAACGAAGGCCCCATATAACTTCGAATAGCGATGGAGAGAGTGGCGCCGCCTGCCTAACCAAAAGTCTACAGGCGCTATCCGACGGTATAGGGATTGATAGAAGGTTCTTCTCTTATATTTGGCAACTATGAGGTTAGCTACGTGGAGGAAGAGCCGTACCGGAAACCAATCCACGAGGCGGCACAAGCCTCCACCCTTTTCGACATAGCTGACGATCTGCCACCCAGAGGCCCTCAACAAGCGCTCGATCGAAGCCGGGGAATGAATACGCACATGGGTAATCTCATCGTCATGATAGTAGGGCACGGTGAGGACTAGCACCCCCCCGTCCTTTACCAAGTCCCGGACCCGCCGTAGCGCCTGATAGTCCTCCGACAAGTGTTCCAGTACTTCCGCCATTACGACGGCGTCGAATGTCCCGTCTGCAAACGGAAGAGGCAAGTTGGCGTCGCCAATCACAAATTCCGGGATGGTCGACTGGCTGGCAATATCCATTACCACGGGTTTCTTCCCAAGGAGCTTTAGAGAATAATAGTCACGCCCTGCTCCATCCCCAACAATAAGCACGCGTTGAGCATCTCCAACAAACTCCCGAATCGCTGTCACGTATTCAAAGCTGTAAGCATTATTGAAGTAGCGCTGGACAGCGGAAGGAATCGCGAAGGGTTGCTCCGAGCAACTCTCCCAGACGAGTTGCTCATACCGGCTTCGCAAATAGGCCTTAAGTCTCAGTCTTAGACCATAGGCGGGCATGGGCGACTCAGGCAAACGCTCCTCTCTCAAGCCGGGGCTCTCGAAAAGCCCAGTAGTTCAGACACGCTGATATGAAGTCGAGCGTGGTAAAGCACCAGCATCAGCGTCAGGCTTGTCGTATAAGCCAGCGTTGAAGCGATTGCGGCCCCAAGAAATCCGAATCGCGGAAGCAACAGATACAGGCCAGCACAGGTCAGAAGTAGAGCGAGTCCCTCCGCGTAAGAGGGGAGCGCCGGCTTGTTGAGTGAGCGAGCGCCCTCGTAGAGGACCTGATTCAATCCCAGGGCGATGCTTCCCGGAAGCAGGATTCTGCAGGCCAGGCCGGAACCACGGAAGCTGGATCCGAAGACCAGCGTAATGAGCCAGGGGGAGACAACAAAGAGCGCGGCGCAGCCGAGGACGAGCCAGATCAATGACCGGCGGAAGGACTCAGCAATAATTCGGCGAGCCTGATCGGGCGCAAGGTTAGAGCCGGAAGCCAGCGTCACGATCGCCGACGCCTGGGGGAAGAATCCCAGGGCCATCGAGACTGTCACGGCTACCACGTATAGGCCCAGCTCGCGTGGGCCAACGAAAAGCGTAAGAAGCAGCTGATCGACACGCTGATTGATATAGGAGGTCACTGTGGCTAGTTGAGTCTTCCAACCGTAGCCAAGCAAAGACTTCAGGGCGCGTGTGTCGAAAACAAAGCGCAGCCTCTCCTTTTTCAGAAGGATCCAGTAGCCCCCCGCTAGAGCCAGCGCAAAGCCCAGTAGTTGGAAAGCTACGACATTCTGCAAGGAAGGCTTCTTCAGCAGCAGGAGGGCTGCCAGCCCGAGGGCATAAACAAAAGGCGCAATCATTCGTGTGATGTTAAAGGAGAGAAGATCGAGCTTGCCTTGCAGAAGGTTGCCGGGATAACCGCTTAGCAGCAATGCGGGAGAACAGCAAAGGAATATCAAGGCGAGATGCCTGACGCTTTCGGAATACCCACGCAAGGCCAGCGGCACAACAAGAAACCCAACCAGTAAGACGAGCGCCGATTGCAGCAGTCCGATAATTGTGGAGGCCGTCCAGACTTCAGAAGTCCCATAGCGCTGTTTTCCCGTGTGGAAAACAATCGCTTGGTTCATCCCCAACGCGGCCAGGAGCACCAGCGTGGAAGGCCACAGGGTGAGGGCCACGAGCTCTCCCCGTCCCTGGGGTCCTAACAATCGGGCCGCTGCCACGCCGGTGAAAGCACCCAGCGCCAGCAAGCCGACCTGCGCGATAGTCGTTTCGACAAGTCCGGAGCGCAGGCGTTTCGCGGTCGCTCTGGAATCAGCGAATCTGGCGGATAGTTCTCCTGTAGTGAGGGAAGATGTGCTCATGCTTCAGGAGCGGCTCTCAAAGCCGGAAAGCTCAAAAGCTTCGGCCACTGAAAGTATTGCCGAGCAGTCTCGACATGGACCCTAGGGCCTTTCAGCGACCCCTAGGATCGTGGCCGAATAGATCGAACTCAGCGAATCCCTGGGGCCTCCCTCCACCGTCTGAATGAACCGCAGACCTGCCGCAATTGCCTTCCAGAGGACAAATCGGACCGCGCTCTTTACGCCATGCGCCACGGGCCCCATCGCGAACACGCGGACATTGGTGAAATCCGCCAGCTTGAGGATCTGGCTCAGGCTTGAGGCGGTGAAGGGCGTTTCGTGGCTGAAATCCATGTAGAAAAGGGGCGTGTAAAAGGCGGCTAGGTTCGGCACTTGACACAGGAAACGCCCCCCAGGCCGGAGCGCGTCACGGACGAGGTTGAAAAGCTGGAGAATTCGATCCTTGGGAACGTGCTCCAAGACGTCGATGGCAGAGATGAAATCGAACTGCCCAACCGATCTCCGCAAGAAGTCAGCGGCTTGCCCACAACGGACGTTCCTGACGCCCAGGGCACGCGCAACTTCCAGTTGCTCCGCGTTGAGGTCAATTCCTATCGTCTCAAGATAGCCTTGCTCCTGAAGAAAGTAGAGGAACCCGCCGTAGCCGCAACCGAGGTCCAAGATGGATGCGTCCTTGTGGGTGGGCAGAAAAGGAGCGAAGAACTTGTGAAAGACCGGCGCCCTACCGGCCAGCAGGTCCCTGGCGCAGGCGGGCGGGGCGCAGTTGGGCCTCACCCGTGCATATCGGGCATACATTCTCTCCGCATATCCACCCATAACTTCAAACCGGGAAGGAGAGCACTATTGGGTGCCCCAAGGGCCATGCTTCGAGGGCAGTTGGTAGCTTGTTGATACCGTGCACTCTGTAAGCTGCTAAGGTAACGAAGCAACTAAGAACTGACGGTGATCGAGGGACGCTGCGTTACCTGGTCCGTATCCTCTTCGCGATAGTGCGAGTAGTAGTGGCGGTAGCTGTAACCGTAGTAGCCATCGTGGCGGAGATCCACCTTGTTCATGACCACGCCGAGCACTCTTGCTCCGACACTTCCGAGGACTCGGTGAGTTCGGGCCACGGCCCCGCGCGACGTGGCTCCGCTTTCCACAATCAGGATGACTCCGTCCACGAGAGTCGAAAGGATGGTGGCGTCGGTTACCACCAGCATGGGAGGTGAATCGAAGAGCACGTACTTGAACCGTTTCCTAAGCTCTTGCAGCGCGGATTCCAAGGTAGACGAAGAGAGCAGGTCCGCCGGATTGGGGGCGATGGGGCCAGCCGGCAGCACCCAGAGGGCAGGTTGGGCTTCGACTTGTCGCAACGCCTCCTCCAGACTGTGAGCCCCCGTGAGGAAACTGCTCAGTCCCTTTTCATTGCTTAGACCGAGCGCCCCGGTGATTCCTGGCCTGCGCAGATCGCCATCGATGACTAGCACGGGATCTCCGCGCTGAGCTAAGGCGGTGCCTAGGTTGATGACCGTGCAGGTCTTCCCCTCGCCTGCCTGCGCACTGGTTACCAGCACACACTGCGGAGGACGGGGAGCAGTGGAGAGGAGCAGGGAGGTGCGCAGAGTCCTGAAAGACTCCGCGAGGGCCGAAGAGGGACGGCGGAGGACCGTTAACCCCATTGCGCCATGGGGCGAAAGCTTCCCGTTTCCCGGGCTATGCGCTGGGGCCAGCTTACGACTGGAGCCGCCCAAGGGAATAACTGCCAGCGTGGGGACAGCGATCAGCCTCTCCGCGTCCTCAGCGGTCTTGATGGAATTGTCCAGGCCTTCCTGCACGAAGGCCAGCGTAACACCCAGGATCACCCCAACAAGCAGGGCGATGGCGATATTCAGGGACTTCCTGGGGCGGACCGGGACCACGGGCGTCAAGGGTGGGTCCACAATGTGTATGTTGGTTGCCCGTAAGCCTGCCGAGACTGTAGCGTCCTTCAGGCGATGAAGCAAGCTGTCATAGAGTTGCTGGTTTGAATCGGACTCTCGTTTCAGAATGTTGTGTTGGATCAAGAGTTGATCAAGCTTTCCGACCTCGACTTTGTCCTTGGCAACCGCTGCCTCGAGCAGCTTTTGCCTCCCCAGGGCTGCCATGTAATCGTGCTGAACCCGTTCGACTGTGCGTTTCCGCTCTTGGTCGATAAGCGACTGTATTTCACTCACTTGTGCCCTTAATCTCACAACTTTGGGGAAGTTGGGGCCGTACTGGCCCAACGCGTCTACATACTGAGCCTGAATGTCGGCGTACTTCTCCTGCAGCCGCTGCAATAACTCGTTCTGCGCCAGCAGAGCAACCTGCGCGGGGTTGGATTGGACCAATTGGTACAGAGATTGCTTCTCCGCTACATCGCTCTGCGCTGCGGTCAAATCCTTGCTTAGATCCGCCAGTTTCTGTCTTGAGACATCCCCTCTGTCGTTGACATCTACGATGGCGTTCTGCCGCTCGTAGTCGACCAGGGCCTGCTGGGATTTCTCGACCTTCGCTTTCAATTCATCCAGCTGTTGTTCCATCCACCCCGAAGCTTGCCGGGTAGCGTCGTATCTGCGGTGAAAGTTGTACTCGATATAGTTGTTGGCGAGGGCATTGGCGGCCTGTACGGCCACGTTCGGGTTGGTACTCTCAAAACTGACTTTCACGACACGACTGTCTCGCACCCGCTCGACATTGAGGCTCTCTCGAAAACTGTGGATCAGCCAATCCCGCAGGACATCGGGTTTGCCGGGGATCGTATGCACCTTGACTTGCTGAGGAGGAGCAAAATCCGGATTCTCCTCCAGCCTCAGCTGTTCGACAGTCCGCCAGGCCAGGTTATCGGTCTGAAGAACCTGAATCTGGGTACCGAGGAAGGCATCGTCACTGGGAATTTGGCGATAGAGATCGTTTATGGACTGGATCTGAGGTGTCTCCGCCTCGACCTCCAGTCGCGCCGTTGCTTGGTAGACAGGTTTCATCCTGAAGGAGAGAATGGCGACCAGCGTGGTCACTACAAAGGCGGTAGTGAGAATCGTCCACCTGCGCGCGAGCAGGATGTGCCAGTAAGCGTGCAGGTAGGAATGCATCTCGGAAGCGTGCACCTCGATGTCAAAGGGCGGGGGGAGCACGCTCGTACGCTCCAGAGGATGTGGCCGAGCTGTGTACAATTCCTGGTTGTCAGGCATGTTCTCGTCTGAGAGCACTGTGGGAAGTCGTCACAAACCTCCAATTGGCCGGACCTTCAGCGGCGCCAAATGATGAGGCCGGTAGTGATTTGAATTGCAGCTTCAACTCCACGCAGAGCTGCTTTCTTCCCAGTGCTGTCAGGAACAAAAAGGATGTCATTTGGGTACATAGGAGGATCAGGTCCTTTACCCGCCAACAGTTGCGTGAGGTCGACGGCGATCTCTTGCCGCTGCCCGGACAGTTTAGGATCCTTGCGAATGATCATTGCCTTCTTTCGAATCGCGGTCGGCTTCAAGCCCTCAGCCAAAGCAACGGCTTTCAGCACCGTCATATCCTCGTGATCGTCTTTCAAAGGAAAGCCTCCAGCCCGATTCACTGCTCCGGCGATGTAAATAATCCCTGCACGCTGAACGGTCACGCGGTCGCCAGGGAACAGCTCCATATTCAGCGCGGGGTCACCGGTGTCCAGGAGTCTCTTTACGTCCACACTCAGGGTTGGTGAGCAGACGCTCTGCTTGTCGGAGTCCCGACATTTCCCGTCCTGGTCCAGAATCTGCATGAACCGATTTCCACGCGTGATGATGGCCGTATTCCCTGAGTCATCCGCGAGACCTTCGGCTTGCGAAAGCACGTCCAGGAGGGTCGTGCGGCCAAAGAGAGGATAGACTTGCGGCTTCTTGACTGCGCCCGTGATCGCGATGGAATAGGCACGCGATTCCTTTACGACCACAGTGAGCTGGGGGCTGCTCAGGACGCCGGCAGCACGGTATTCTTTCTTGATCACCTCGGCGAGCTGATCTGGCGTGAGGCCGGCAGCTGTGACCTGATCGGCGAGCAATGGCAACGTGATGGTGCCCGCGGCGCTTACCCGGTACTCTCGCGAAACCTCGGGAACGTCAAAGGCCTGGATTAGAAGAACATCGTCCGGGTTGATGAAGAACGCTTGCCCTTGGTGAAGGTTGGGAGACTCTCCCGTGCCAGGCGATTCAGGTGTGGCCGAAGGGTTGCTGGGCGATGAGGATTTCTCATCCACCGCCCTCAAGGCACGAGGGGCGATCACCACGAAAAGCATCAAAAGCGCGCACAGTCTGCCCACGAGCCATGCCGCAAGACGAGCTTCCCTTCCCCAAGCCCCGAGAAGCGATCCGGGTCTTGAAGGTTGGCAGTGACGCGAGATTCCCAGGTTGTTCGTAGCAGAGTCTCCGCGCCTACCTTTTGCAGTTATGGGTCCCTTACGCGAGCGCAGGAGCATATCCCTTCTCCCACCGGACAGCCTGCGAATCGTTAGCCTTTGAGACGCGCCCCACGATCGACGCGTCCACTTCCACCGCCGCCGCCTGATGGAGTAGAGTGACGGAGAGAACAAGCCGGAATTGGTTCTTCTTGCGGACCAGGATCCCTTCGATTCCTTCCAATGGCCCATACTTCACCCTGACCCAATCTCCGCATTTCAAGAAAGGGTGGGGCTCGACGCGAGCGCAGTTTGTGATTGTTCGCCGGACTGCAGCAATTTCCTGATCAGGGATCGGGATCGGCCGCCAGCCAACACCTACATAGGCGTGGATGCCCGGTGTCGAAATGACCTCGACTCGGCGGTTCAGGCCTCCACGAATGAAGACATAGCAGGGGAAGAGCGGCAGGGATAGTTGCCTGATTCGATCCTTCCAATGATGGACAGCGTTGTACAGCGGCAGGAAGACCTCAAACTGTTTGTTTGAGAGGGCCTGGGCGACGGCCTTCTCGTGCTGGTAACGTGTATGGAGTGCGTACCAAGCGGGGTCGTATGCTGTGTTGCCGACTGTCGTCAGCTCTGCCATAAAGCTCCGCCCTGTGACTTACAGGCCCCCTCTGTAAGCTCCTCGTCCGCGCTGGCCTTTCCGCCGCAACACCACGGAAGGCCCATTGGTTCCCGACGTGGATATTGCCGCGTTGCGGTGTCTTACGACTCTACCCAATCCCACTCGGGCTCTTAGAAGCTTCGCGATCAGGCGCTTTGCGTTCGTCCTCAGACGAAAGTCGTGCCAGTAGTTCCGCCATGTTCGTGCGAAGGAACTTGCCGCGACGCCGGAACACAACGGCAGTTTCATAAGCGGGCTCGCGTCGCGCGCGAGTTACCAGTCCGTCAAACTGCACCGTCGTCGCCTGGCCATCAACATTGGGGAACTCGATCATCAGGGTAACGTGCGTTCCTTCGTTGAGAGGAGTGGGTGTATAGAGACTCGCTCCTCGAATCCCAATGTCGTGTAGGCGCCCCCGCTGCTCAGCGGTTCTTCTTCCCTTGCCTCGAAACACGACGGTCACTGGGCAAGTTATGGTGAAGCGCTTGCCATCACGCATTTCGCCATTTTGAGAGAAGGCCAAAGCCTGCGCTCCCGCCGAGAATGAAGCGGATTGTGCTTGGGCGGGTTGGGAAAAGCAATCCGGCAAAAGGTGTATTTTTGCTGCAATTTCAGCATGAGGGTACGAAGATCCCCTCACTACACTGGATTAGAATTTTCCGCGTCGCAATGGGTGATCCCCGGCGCAGATTTCCTAATAAGATCTCGGGATGCTCTCGCGAATGGCCTAATGCTTTCTGGCGAGAGAGGCGCAGCCTATGTGCGGAGCAAAGGGATGTGCACCCGACGCCTCAGGTTCCGACGAGCGTATGGTGATGCGACGGGCCGAAGGAGCCGTGAATATGCGGCCCACCCGACGAGGCGCGCCGGCAAAGGAAGGCGCACGCGACAGGAGTGGCTCGACCGCCAATTCCTGCTCACCGGCATCCCGGGCCAACTGCCTAGCGGGCTGCCGGAAGTTTCAGTTTTCGTCTGGCCCCGTTTGAAACGGTCTTATCGGCCAGGCCTGCGGCGGGTAGGGAGTCTGCCAAGCCGACCTGGCGGTTGGTATGTTGGAAAAAGAATAAAGCCGCACCCATCCGCGTACCGACGTGCAGTTTCCTGTAAATGGCGTAGAGGTGGGTCTTCACGGTGTTCTCGGAGACACAGAGCCGGCTGGCGATCTCCTTGTTGCGGTTTCCGGCCGCCACAAGGACTAAGACTTCCCACTCGCGTCTTGTGAGCTCCTCTATCTCGTTGTCGCCCTGGCTTACGCGCCGAACTAGTTTGTTGACAAGCTGAGAAGATGCCTGGAGACTGATCCAGACCTCGCCCTGGCTCACCGCCCTCAGTGCCTTCTCCAAGAGTTCGGGATGAGATTCCCAGGAAATGGAGCCCTGGCACCCGGCCTTGAAGGCTCGCAACTCAAGTTCGGGGTCTGTGTGATCAGTCAAAAGGAGGGTTATCGTGTCGGGAGAATGTTGCTGGATTTGCGCGGAGGCCTCAAAGCCCTCCACCAGATTCAGCGCATCGATCAGGAGGACTTTGGTGCGTCCGAAATCGGGCAGCTTGAGTGCGGCCGCAGGACCATCCGTTTCCAGAGTTACCGCGAAGTCCTTGACAGACTCCAGCAAGGCACGGAGCCCTTTCCTGAATAATACCCGTGGACTGATAATCCCGATGTTCATCGCTGTCCCCCTCCAAGAACTGGGAAGGCAATCAGCGTCCAGGGATTAGCACCGCAAGCGCCTTGGGCGAGGCGTCGAATGCTGCCCAGGTACCGGAGGCCTGACATGACTGCGTGCCGCGCCCAGGATGCGAATTCTTGTCCCTGTGCTGGCCCTTCGGCCGCTCTCCCACAAGTTCGATCGTTCGGGCGAGCAGATCCGAACGTAAGGGCAATGTCTCACTGTCGGTGCGGAACCATATGTATCAATCGCCGACAACGATGTCAATACAAGGGTGAGTTGGGTCATCAAGAAGTCGAGCTGATGTGGTTTGTGCAGCCAGCGCAGGACTACAACGTCCTGCTGCGTGGCGAAGCATCCGCGGTGTTGGGCTCCGGTGCTTACGGAGATCTCCGCCTGCATCGACTGTACGGCCTCAGCCGATATGAGACCGTTGATTGAGGTTCGCTAAGATGTAGGTTTCGCCCTGGTTCACCACGCAACCCAGATCAAGGCGCGATCACCTCGCACGACGCGCTTGGCGCTTGAGCGGAGGATCTTCTTCCGCCCGCCTTCAAGGGCTCGTCCATCTCCATTTGCCGGCAACCGCCGACTGTCAGCTCCCCCTATAAGGGCAGGCAAGACCTTCACTTCCTGCATGGCTTTGGCTTGCTGCATACTCTCGCTGCTGGGGCTGAATGAAGAAGCTGCCCATGCTCCGCCATGTGGCAGTAAGCACATAGGGTCACAAGGTTCTCAAGCGAATCGCCCCCCTACTGACTGCGCCCGATCTTTTGGTGAATTTGTGGGTTTTGTTGCTCAGCGCTTCTTCAATGCTCTTTATCTTCAAGGAGATAACGGCTTCGTTTTGTAGTTTTCCCTTTTAGCGGCAGGCAGCAACCGACAGTTAGTGGCCTACAATGCTGGGCTAGGCTAAGATGCTTCAGGAGCCACCGCTTGCCGAAACGGCTCCTCCTTGGCCCTGCGCCAGGCCACTAACTGCTGCAACTTGCGCTCGAACTGGCGCTCCAGGGCAGTCTCGTAACGCAGGATCCTCTCCATGTCCGCTTCGGCGGGGATCAACTGGGAGTCCTTCACTGATTGGGGTAGCGGCATATTCTTGGCCAGCTGGAAAGCTCTCGCGTGCAGAACAAAAGCCTCGATCTCACGGTTGAGACTCTTCTGAATTCTCTCTCGCGCTGCCTTTCTCTCCTCCTCGCCTTCAGTCTGTCCCTCGCATTTCAGGCTTTCAAGTTGCGCCTTGTACTGTGAAACCAACCCTGCCCCGGTCACTCCGGGACTAGACCCGTAGACTGTCTTCAGTACTTCAAGGCCCTGCGGGGTGAACCCTTCCCTCTCCACGCTTTCCACAAGAGATTGGAGCAGCTCCAAAATCTGAAGGTACTTCTCTGAAGAATCGGACACGCCGGCCAAACCGAAGCCGTGAACCAGGAGATTGTCATAGCTTGCCTGCCCGGTTGCAGGCGTCGCTCGTACACGACGCTCCAATCTGAACTGCTGAACTGCCAATATCCCCATTTCAGCTCGACGTGCCCTCCCCAAGCGCCAACGAGTAGCGATCATGTCCTCAACGAGCATTTCTTCGAAACCGTCTTGAGGCTTGAAAGCCTGACGGAGAGAGTCGCGAAGTCTCTCGAAGTCAGCAGGATTCTCACCAAGTTCCTTCATAGTAGGAGCAAATACCTCGGCGTAAATCAAGTGCTTGCCAGCGTTCCGCCTCGAATGCATCTTCCCAAGTTCGGTTCGAGGCCCCGTCGACTTGCGGCTATTGGCTCGATTTGCGGTGGTGAGCGCGCTGCTGACCTTCTTCTGAATAAGGGCCACTCCTTACCCCCTACGGTTCGGCTCTGCTGCGGATTGGCAAATCACGCAACTTTCGCCTTTTATTCGCACGTACTCAAGATACAACAACACCCTGGCTGGCGTCAAGGGGGAAAGCGAAGCCGTGTTGTCAGCGCGTGATCTTTTCCGTTAGGGGCGGGCCTAGTGCCATGTAACATACATGAGTGCCACCTGAGTCGGTTCATGGTATCAGGGCCATGTTCACTGCCAATGAGCCTTTTCGATGTGAACCTCAGGAACGGGCGAGGCTGGCGCGCGCCGCGCTTTCAATGTCTTCCAGCACGCGGTCTAGCGGCGCGTGCGCGGTGTGTCCATGCGTATGCGTCTCCGGCTTTGCGACAAGTTTCAAACTGCGGCGGCTGCCCCCCGGCGCGGAATTCTCAAATCCAACGACCCAAAGCTTTGCGAAGGGGATCGTCAAACTAAGATAATAAAGGCACGATCCACGCTCCAAGTCTGCCACAACAGCTGTTTGTGTGCTAACTACGACAAATGTTCTCATCGTGCCAAATCCCGAACCCGGTCCGCGGTTTTCGGCCGAGTGGTGCCTCACTAAGACGGAGACGGGCCAGGGGGGTCAAGCCCGCGGCTTACTTCGCTACCCCGTCCTCATGGTGACCTTTTTCAGGGCTTCTGTAGCCCTCGTTTCGTACGAAAGCTGCCCGTGCTCGGCCATGTGGCAGTAGGCGCAGAGTGTCACCAGATTCCCGAGTGCATCGTGACCCTGTTGGCTCCGTCGGATCTGGTGATGAACTTGAAGGTCTTTCAGCGACCCGCACTTCCGACACCGCCACCCATCCCGCTCCAGGACCCTCTTCATCAGGCGGCGGTACACCTGCTTCCCCAGCTTGATCCGCTTCACCTTCTTCAGCACTTTCTAACAACCTCCGGCCCAGGGTCCTCAGCTTTCCCAACCAAGCGGGCCCGATAGTCCGCCGGGAGAAGATCCACCAGACGATGAATTACCAGCAGGATCTCCTCGGGCGAGGATTCCTCCGTCCGCCCTGCCAGAAAGTCGGCGCACACCAGCTCCAGACAGTACCCCCGCGAGCGCTCTGTCCCCACCATCCCCGAGGCTACGTACAAGGCCCTTTCCACAACCGGCAGTTGGCTCTCAAATAGCTTGAAATAAACCATCTCGTACGGCTCGTAGTCTTCCCCCGTGAAGTACTTGTAGACCTCTTCCTTCAACTCCTGCTTGGTGCATTCCTTGGCCTTGTGCAACCAGGTTGCACTGTCGAAATGTCTCCCCTCACTCCTTGCCACTTTGGCGAGTTCCAGGGCCTTCGACCACCCCAGGCTTTCGATCTCCTGGGTCGGGATCTGCCGCAGGTGGTCGTGAATCGACATCAGGTAGTAGGCCTTGCGCCGGGAGTCAGGGAACTTGGATTCCAGGAAGGCTTCAAAGCTCTTGTAGCCCAGCCGCCAGTACCCCTGGTCCCGTACCTCGCACAGATGCTTCCCCAACTCGGCAAACCGCTGGTCCCTCTGCTGGTCTACCCTCTGCTCCCAGCGCAAGATATCGTCGATCCGCGCCAGAACCTGCTGGGCCCTGACCTTATCCATGGACGGGTTGCTCCTCCACCCTCACCAGCTTCTCCTCCACCAACCGCTTCTTCCGCAGACAGAGTCCCAAATAAGCGCAGTTCAGGCACTGGTTGTTCGGGTAGCGAATGCCCGAGCGGGGATAGAAGCATCCTGCCTCCATCTCACTCGCCAGCAAGTCCACCGTCTGCTGGAGTGTTTTCCACTGGCGCTTCCGGATCCGGGCGTGGAGGTATTGAATCTCCGGCTGCTTCTTGCGGACGAAGTTGACCAGGCAAACCTCCTGCTTCTGCGCCGCCCAGGAGTA
>JBEKCQ010000018.1:0-31378 GCA_050014795.1 Terriglobia bacterium
GGGACATCGAACCGACGCCGCGCCAGGGCAATGACGTCAAGATAAGGCAGCGCCGGCTTCACCATGATGATGTCCGCACCTTCCTCGATATCCAGCGCGATTTCCCGCAGCGCCTCGCGCTGGTTGGCCGGATCCATCTGGTGCGACCGTCGGTCGCCGAACTGGGGTGTGGAATCCGCCGCCTCCCGAAAAGGCCCATAGAACCCTGAGGCGTATTTGGCCGAATAGGCCAGGATGAGAGTCTGCGTAAAGCCTTGCGCATCCAGTTCCGTGCGGATGCGTCCGATGCGGCCGTCCATCATGTCGGAAGGCGCAACGATGTCGGCGCCGGCGCGCGCCTGCGCCAGCGCCGTCTGCGCCAGCAGGCCCAGCGTGGAGTCGTTGTCGATCTCGCCGTTCTTCACGACCCCGCAGTGCCCGTGGCTGGTGTACTCGCAGAGACAGAGGTCGCAGATGACGATGAGTTTGGGAACATCCTTCCTGATGGCCCGCACCGCCCGCTGAACGATCCCTTCCGGATCGTAGGCCCCCGAACCCGCCTCATCCTTCGACTCCGGGATGCCAAACAGGATAACGGCAGGAATCCCCAGATCATAGGCTGCCTTGCACTCTTCCACTAGCAGGTCCACCGACCAGCGGTAGTTGCCGGGCATGGACTTGATCTCATCCTTGACCTTAGAACCCGGGCAGACGAAAAGCGGATACACCAGCGAACTGGCCGTCAGGCGCGTCTCGCGGACCAGAGCGCGGATGGCGTCTGACCTCCGCAGGCGACGCGGGCGATGGGTTGGGAATGGCATGGCTTTGTCCTTTGTCAGTTGTCCGTGGTCAGTAGTCCGTTGTCCAACCCCTGTCCAGGTGCTCACACAGAAGGAAAGCCGCTCGGGCACTGCCCACGGACGACGGACAACTGACACTGGACGCTAGTACAGTCTCTCGCGCGGCTTCAAGTTTCCAAAGGTGCCCACATTGGCCAAGGACAACGCCACGCGGAACTGATTCTCCCGCCGCAGACTGACCTGGTTCACCACCTGGTGGCTGCCCAGGTCAAACCGTCGGTACTCGAAGTCGAGCGCGAAGCAGCCAAAATTATAACTGACCTGGTTCACCACCTGGTGGGCGATTCGCTGGGCAAAGTTGAAGTCGAGCCCGAACGCACCGCTGAAGCCTTTGCGGTTCACGTCTCCGTAACTCGCTACGGCGCGCAACAAGTGGAAGGAAGGGAGCCCGGAAAGGGAACCTGTGGGCGCGAGCGGCGTCGAGAGGGCGGCCGTGCGGTTGATGAAAAAATCCGTGAACGACAGGCCCACAGGGCCGCGGCGTAAATGCGAAGTGATACCGGCATTCTGCACCCCTCCGCCACTGGGGCTGATATCGGCGCGCAGTTCCGTGTCGTAGTGCGAGAAGGGCGCAAACTTCAGAACGGAAACGATCGGCGAAAGCCGCCGCCCCTGCGCAAATGCAAATCCCGTCAGCGAGATGGTGGGATCAAAGACCACTCGCTTCCCCGGATCGAGCGCGCCCCCGAAGGTAGGATCAAAGTAGTATTTCTGCGAGAGGCGCCAGGAGATCAATTCGCGCGCCTGGGGTTTCTCCGCCTGGCCAGCAGCGGTGTCCTTGCGGAAGAAAAGCGAGTTGGTCAGGGAATATTCGATCTCGTTCGTCTCAGCGAAGATGTCCACGTAGTCGAAGAGCATCACATCTTGGAGGCTCTCTGGGTTCCGCGCCCGCACCAGCCGGTAGCGGACGTCCGGCTCGATCACATGCTTGAAGCGGTAGCCCCAGAGCGGCTGGGAAAAGACCTTGTCGAAGGAAGGTGGCCGCAGATCGACCGAGAACTCCCCGAGGAGCCGGTCGAGAGGCGCGCGGTCGGCACGAAGGCTGGTGCCGTAGCGCGTCGCCCGCAGGCCCGCCGTAGGGGTCACATGAAAACCCAGGAAGGGTTTGGGGCGTAGCGTGACTTCGGGATGGAAGTCAAGGCGCTCGGAGAGCCGGGGAATCTCGAGGCCGGGCTCGGTGCGACCCATACCTGCCGCAGAAACATCGAAGGCAAAATACACCGGCGATTGCCCTACTTGCTTGTCTATCCCTGAGAAGGAGAAACTCGGGGTCTGCCGAATGATGATGGAGTTGCCGGTCTTGAGCTCCGCCGAAAGAAAGTTCTGGTAACGCGAGGCGTACATGTTGATGCTGTACGCATCGAAGTTCTTGCTCAGGAAACCCGTCTGGTGGACTTCCGAGGCGACGGCCTGGGTGAAGTTATCGGTGAAGGTATAACGAAAGGCCAAGGAAGTGATGTAGTCCACATCCAGGACGCCGCGGAAGCCGTGTCCCAAGTCGCGGGCCTGTCCCACGGCGCGCAGGCTCTGCCCGGGCGCCCGGGATTGCCGGAGAGGACCGCTTCCCTTGTCGTTGACGCCGAAATAATCAATGGTGATCTCACTCGTCGCACTGGGACGGGCGCGGAAACCACCGCTACGCGCCAGGCCGCGGATGCTGTAGTTCTCTACACCCAGCAGCAAGTCCGCGCTGGGATTAATAGCCCAGAAGAAGCCTCCCCCGACGATAAATCCCTTCTGCGAAGAGTTTCCCACGTGCGGAAGCAAGAACCCGGTCTGGCGCGGCTGGCGGGCAATGGAGTTGACGAGGTAGGGAGAATAGAACAACGGCACCCGAAACAACCGAAAAACCGAGCCCTGCGTGACCGCCTTGTTCCCCACCTCGACTTGGGCCCGCCGGGCGCCTATCGACCAACCCTTCTCCTCGCACTCGCACGAACTCAGCCGGCCATGCTCGATGACGTAGGTGCTCTCGCCGCGCCGCTCGACTTTCCGGGCGCGCACGTAAAACGGATTCTCGGTAATTAACATGCGCGGCCGCGGTGTGATGTGAGCATGAAGATTTCCCCGGCAGTTGGTAAACCAGCCCAAGCCACTCCGCACGTTGTAATGAGCCTCATCCGCTTCGAGGCGGCTTTGCGCATCCGTGAACGTTACGTGCCCACGGGCCACGACGTCGCCCATGGAGGCGTCGAAGCTCGCCTCGTCGGCGGTGAGTTTCATCTTCTGGTAGGTCACTTCCACGTGGCCCCGCAGGTGGTAGGTTTCCTTGGCTTTCTCCTGGAAATCCGCGCGAATGCTGACGGTGGACGTGAGATCCCGAAGCTCGAGAGGAATCTCCGGCAGTTGCTGCCCCCACGCCGTCAGCGACAGACCTGAACATAGGATCAGCAGGGTAGACGCTCCCCCGCACCGCGAGAGCCCAGCCAGCCGGGGCATGAACGAAGCGTAAACCATAGGCACGCAAAGACTGTTCATTCTACTCGAAAGCTCTTTGTTCCATCGAACGCTTTTGCTAAGATGCCGTAAGGGTCCATGAACGCTGCCTGGAGGGTTTCGACAACCCGGTGAGATGCCCTAAGTGCGGATACGTGAGCTACCCTGGACTGTCCCAGTGCAGGAAGTGCGGCCATTCGTTTGTTCCCACGAAGCACAAGGAGGCGTCCCCGCCCGTACTGTCCCTATTCCCTGGGTCATTGCCGCGCCCACCCGGTCAAGCCACCGCAGCCCCGTCTCCACCGAAGGAACCATCACCTGAGACCTCGGCAGCATCAGTCGCGTTTCCGGTCAAAGCGACGGAGCGCGAACCGAGCCTGCCCGTACTCAGTCCAGTCCCTGCTGTGGAACAGGCCCCTCCGCCGGGGTCCGTGCGGCCCTGGCGTGAAGAACTCAGCGAGCGCGTGGAAGACTTCCGCCGGCGCCGCGCTCGCCTGCGGGGAGATCTCGACCCGGGTGCGAATCTCGAATTCGACTTCAAAGGTGAGGAGGACGCCCCACCCGCGGCCAAAGTCGAGGCCGACGTGATCGAGCTTCCTCCGAGAGAAGCAAGCTTTGATATCGAGCTGGAAAGGCAGGCGCGTCTGCAGGCGGAAGTGCCGCCGCTGGACTCGGTTCCCTTGGACGACCGCGAAGCGGAGCAGCGAATCCAGAACGCAGCGGCAACAGATGCCGGCGAAATACCGCTGGCACCCATGGCGGTTCAGCCGGAGCCGGTGGAGATCGTGATGGACTCGCCGCCCCTAGCCGAGATGGCCGAGGCCAGGCCCTCGGCCTTGCCCATGGCGCCAATCGGGCGACGGTTTCTGGCCGGCATGTTGGACGCCCTGGTATTGCTGGTGGCAGGGGGCCTGTTCGCGTTGATATTCTGGCGCGCGGGCGGCCGCTTGTCACCCCAACTGCTGAACTTCTGCATCGTAGGCTTCATTGCCGCGTTTCTTATCATGGCCTATTTTGGGTTGTTCACCGCCCTGACCTCCACGACGCCCGGCCTGCTCTGGCTGGGAATCGAAGTGCGCAGTCTGGACGGCACATTCCCCTTACCGACGCAGGCGTTTTGGCGCGCTTTCGGCTATTTGGTTTCCACGGGGGCGCTAATGCTAGGATTCGTGTGGGCGCTGGTAGATAGCGACGGTCTGACCTGGCACGACCGCATGTCGGGCACTTTTCTGGGGGTTGCAGAGACCGCAGTCGAAAACCAGAAGTCGACAGTTGAAAGTTGAGGGGCTATGGGGAAAGGCCGCTTCCTGAACCAAAAACTCGGCAAACGAATGAGCCGGAAGTTCGACTTGCTCAAGTCCCAACTTGCAGGCCAGCGGGTTGGCACACGGCGCGAATCCGTGGGCCTGCACCTCCCCAAGAAGGGCGTCTCGCGCGAGGAAAGACTCGGCCCATAGTCGCGCCCCGGGCCAACGCTGGCGAAATGGCAGTGGCAGCGGGGGCGTGATATACTGAAATGTTGAGGGCAGTAGTCTGCTACTGAAGGAGTTGACGTTCGGATGAGCAAGCGAATTCGCCTCCTGTTGATTATGGTCTCGTGTCTTCTGGTTCTCTACATTGTCTTGGGCGGGCTGCTCGGCAAGGACGACTTTTCCAGCGAGAAAACCTATCGGAACCTGGGGGTTTACAGCGAGGTCCTTTCCCGCATCAAGAGTGACTACGTCACGGAGCCAGACCTGAAGAAGGCGACCGGCGGAGCAATTCGCGGCTTGCTGGAAGCGCTCGACCCTTACAGCACCTATTTCACCCCGCAAGAGTACCAGGACTACCTCCGTCAGCCGGACCCAGGACCGGCCAATGCAGGCATCTTCCTGGCCAAGCGGATGGGATTTGCCACGGTGGTCTCTGTGCTTCCGGGGAGCCCGGCGGAGAAGGCCGGGGTTAAGGCAGGCGACCTGATTGATCGGGTGGAGAATACTGCCACCCGGGAGCTTTCCGTGGTGCAGCTTCAACGCTTACTGGCCGGTCCGGCCGGGAGCACCGTCGCGCTCACGCTGGTGCGGGAGGCCCGGGGCGATCCCCAGAAGGTGCCCATCACCCGCGCCGTGCTGAACTATCCTCCCGTCGTGGCGAAGATGGTGGAGGACACCGCAGGCTACATCCGCGTCGCCAGCTTTAACAAAGGTAAAGCCGCAGA
The DNA here is from genome assembly GCA_050014795.1 of Terriglobia bacterium. Taxonomy (GTDB): domain Bacteria; phylum Acidobacteriota; class Terriglobia; order UBA7540; family UBA7540; genus JALHUF01. The sequence goes on from JBEKCQ010000018.1 coordinate 5,473, forward strand.
AATCTCCGCCAAGCTCAGGGAGTTCACCGCCAGCGGGGCCGACAAGATCGTCCTCGACTTGAGGAACTGTGCGGGAGGCGAGCCGCAGGAGGCCGTGGACACGGCCAGCCTGTTCCTGGAGAAGGGTGTGGTGGCATACCTGCAGGGCCAGCGCTTCCCTCGCCAGGACTTGCCCATCAAGCCTCCCCACGACGTGTGCAAACTCCCGGTGGCGGTGCTGATCAACCAGTCCACGGCGGGACCTGCGGAACTGGTCGCCTCTGCCATCCTGGGGAACAAGCGCGGGGATGCGGTGGGAGTGCGCAGCTTCGGGATTGGCGTTTTCCAGAAGCTCATTCCACTCGATGACGGGTCTGCCTTACTGCTTTCAGTTGCCAAGTACTACGGGCCGGATGGCAAGGCCATCCAGGACAACGGGGTAACACCCAGCGTCGTCGAAGCGCCCGGAGAAGAGACCGCCAGCGTTGAGGATGAGACTGAGCCGACTGAACCCGAACACTTCGGCGACAAGGACGACCAGCAGTTGCGCAAGGCCATCGAAATCCTAAAGCAGAAATCATCTCTGGCGAAAGCCGCCTGACCGGTGCCCAGCCGTCGTCTCCACAGGCGCAAGAAGAAGATCCTCCTCGCGACGGTCGTTTTCCTTCCCCTGGCCGTGGGCGCAATCCTCCTCGCACTTTACCTGAGGCTCGGCCCTAGACACTTGAGCGAGGTCGAGCGCCGCGCCATCGCTGGCCGCTTCAGGGAGACCATTGAAAGGGCCGGAGGAGCCCAGGTTTGGGTCAAGGCACCGCCGTACGCAGCTTTCCCGCCGGCGCGAGTTGACTCGGCCGCCGAAGTGCTGGCCATGCCAGCGACCTTTGATGCGGTGCTCACCGCAGTGAAGCGCCGCGCCGAGGGAGAAGACCTGCGTGTCAGCATCAAGATCACCCAGGCGAAAGAGCGATGGCGCTTGGCCGACGTGCGTCTGGCGCGGGGACGCGAGCCGGCAGGCCGCTGGCGGCTGCGCGAAGTTGGTCAACTGCGCCGCGCCGCGGTCATCATCGATGACCTGGGACAGGACCTGGAAGCCGCGCGCAAGCTGCTCGCCCTCCCTTATCCCATCACCTTCTCGGTCCTGCCCCACTTGCTTCACTCCGCCGTCACGGCGGAGGAGGTTCATCGTTCCGGGCACGAAGTGATGCTTCACCTGCCCATGGAACCGGATTCCTCAGCCGAGCCCGGGAAAGGAGAAATCAGAATCGGGATGCAGGGCAGCGAGGTGGAGCGCGTCATCGCGGCCGACTTGGCCTCCGTTCCCTACGCGGTCGGCGTCAACAATCACATGGGGTCGCGCGCCACGACTCAGGTGGCGCTGATGGGGGAGGTAATGGCAGTCCTCGCCGAACGTCGGCTGTACTTTGTGGATAGTCGCACTACAGCGGCAAGCGTCGCGTTCGACGCGGCGCGGCGGAAGGGACTTCCCACCTTCTACCGGTCAGTGTTCTTGGACGATACGGAAACGGTCACCTACACGTCACGACAACTTCGCGAATTTCGTCGCGCCATTGAGGGGCAAGGGGCTGCCCTAGCCATCGGCCACCCTTATCCGACCACCCTCACCGCCCTGGCGCGGTTCCTGCCCGAACTCGAAAAGGACGATATTCAGTTGGTCCCCGCCTCGCAGCTTCTCCAGTTGCCGGAGGTGGCACACGTCATGCCACCCCGCCCCACAAATCCCTAGAACGGGGCCGGCTCGCGCAAGTTTGCGATGATTGATCTGTAGCGGCGGGCCTACAGGCCGACACTTTGTTGTCGCAATCTCATCGTCTGACCTGTCCCTATTTGTCGGGAAGGCGGCCTCTACTGGCTACTGGCAGGAATGCTGAAGGTCACGTCGCGGTCCAAGCGCATGCCGATCAGGGACCCAGCCGCCAGGGACGCCTGCTTGCCACGGGGTATCAGGACGGCGGCCAGTATTCCCCCGGCACCAGCGGCGATTCCGGTTCCGATTCCGCCCGCCGCACCCGCCGCGGTGATGACCCCGGCAATTGCCACTTGCTTCTTGCGGGAAGGTCCACGGCCCTTGAGTTCGCCTTCCACCCCGACGCTGGCATCATCGCCACCTTCGCTGGAGAAGATTTCCGTCAGCGAGCCCACGATGGCCACCTTTTCGCCGTTGGGCAATTCCACGGTGTCGAAGACGATGTACAGGTACCCGCCCTTGCCCTTACGTCCGGCGGCCTTGATCTCGCCAATGTGCCCATCGACGCGCACACTCTTAGCCAGGACCTCACGATCCTCGACGGCCACCGGGTCGATCAGCGTCGCCATGACCCGGTCGCCAGCCTTGGAAGTCTTGGAGTTGACCGTGGTGTGGAGCTGGAGCTTGAATTCGGTGCCCTCCGGGACAGTCCACTCTTCGGTCTCACTCGCCACACTCTGTTGTGCCCGCAGCGGGGGCGCCATCCCCACCACCAACATGCATGCCAGCACCACGGCAATAAACCGTCGCTTCCTCTCCAATCGCCCCATGCCCGCGCCGACCTCCAAGAACAGATTCACTCGGTACCGAAGACTCTCCATTTGACCATCAATCCTCACGACCCGTCAAAAAGAAAATCGCACACGGGAGCGATCACTGGCCTTCCTGGTTCGATGCAGAACCATGCGCAAAGTTGGCCCTCTGTGGCAGCTGTATCCGCAGCGCCGCCAAGGACCGTCGCGCCCGACTTCGCGACGCTGCGGCGCTCGGATGAATTCAAGCCGGGCAGCTCGTCCAGTTAACAATCTTTCTCAGGGACGTAGTATAGCGCAGTTTCCCTGGGGGGTACCGGCCCGAGACCGGCTAGCTAGCCAAGGTTGGGATTCTGAATTGGGGACGCCTGCAAGGTTATGCACGCCTGCTCGACCTGCTCCTGCTGGAGGGCCAGCTGCTCCTTCAAGAGCGCAACCTCGTCAACTGCCGAGTTCGTGGCGCGAGCTCCGGCTTCATCGGGACGAGCGTCAGGCCACCCTAAGCCTTCAGTCGCCGCTGGGATTCCCAGACACAAGCCAGCCGGAGGTGGCGGGCTCGGACCATACCGGTCTGGACAGTGCTCGTACTTTGTTGTAAACATTGGGGCTCTCGCGCGACGGTTTGGAAGTCCAAACGCCAGAGGACTGGGTCGGTGCAGGCGGAGGAGTCTGGGCCCTCTGCACTCGATCTCGCGCCAGGAGGCCGCAGTTGACCCAGTCCGCGACCCTCATGACCAGCATGGCAGAAGAATCTCGAACCGCTAGACTGGCAGCGGACCTACGCATTGCCGAGAAGTTGGCGATCGGCTTCTTCACGTACACGACGATTGCTGCTTTCGTGTTTCCCCTCGCGCTTCGACAACGCCTCGCGCTCGTGGCTCTGAATCTTCTTGCCTGCGCGGTCGTCTTTCTTCTGAGCCGCTGGGGCATTAAGGAACGCAGCCCGTTCCTCGCTATTGTGCGCGACTGGCTCCCCTGCGTCCTCATTCTGGTCGCCTACCGTGAGTCAGGGCTGTTTTTCAGGCCCGATCCCGCTAACCGCCTCGACCAATTGTTCGTGCGCTGGGATGATGCGCTGCTGAAAGATCCGTGGGTGCTGAGCCTGCTCACATACTGCTCACCCTGGCTGCAACGTTACCTCGAACTTGCCTACCTCTTCTGTTATCCCTCCGTGCCTCTTGCCTTGGGGAGTCTGTATCTGGCGCGGCGGGTAGCGCCGGGCTTCCGCCCAGCAGATTCCTCCTTGGACGGCAGCGCTTCCGAGCGCCGCTACTGGCTGGCCATCAACCAATTCTGGACCGCAGCCCTCTTGGCTGCGTTCTCTTGCTTCGTGCTCTTCCCCTTCTTCCCTCTGACGCCGCCCCGCGAATTGTTCCACGACCTGCCCGGCCCACGCGTGGCGCCGCTGCTCCGAGGGCTGAATCACTGGATCCTGGGGCGCTACGCTGTGGGGGCGAGCCTCTTCCCCAGTGCCCACGTCGCGACCGTGACGGCAATGGCGCTGGTGATTCGTGCCTACCTGCCACGTGTGGGCATAGCCTTCTTGGTCCTGGCCGCGAGTATCGCGCTGGCCACCGTCTATGGCCGCTATCATTACGCGGCCGATGCGCTGGCCGGCGTGGTCGTGGGCGTTGCTGCATTTCTCATCTCCCGCCGCATCCACAAACCGTAATGCAGCAGTCGCTTTTCTACGCTGTGGCTCTCATAGCCGAGGTCCCCTGCCCGCACGCTTGCCATCGTAGATGTGACATTCTAGATTGAAGATACGCAAGCCCCATGGTCCCGAGCCGCACATCCGCAATCGAAAATCTCCCATCCCTGAATCTGCTTGACGGGCCGGAAGCCGCTCACTTAGCATGGTAGGTTGGCCTCGTCTCGAAATTCCTCACTGTAGGGCGCAGGGCGGATGATCGACCGGATTACGGTTCGGGGTGCGCGGCAGCACAACCTCAAGAACATTGACGTGGAGATCCCGCGCCACACCCTTACTGTGGTGACGGGTTTGAGCGGTTCGGGCAAGTCCAGCCTGGCCTTCGACATCATTTACGCCGAAGGCCAGCGCCGCTACGTCCAGACGCTTTCCGCATACGCCCGCCAATTCCTCGATCAGATGGAGCGGCCGGAGGTGGACTCAATCGAAGGCCTGAGTCCCGCCATTTCCATCGATCAGAAGACCACCAGTCGCAGCCCGCGGTCGACCGTCGGCACCATCACAGAAATCTACGACTACCTGCGTCTGCTGTACGCCTCCGCCGGCGTTCCCCACTGCCACCAATGCGGTCGGCCGATCGCGCGCCAGACCACCGAGCAGATTGTCTCATCCATCATGGCGCTGGTCGAAAACGGCCGCACGGGAGACGGTGGAAACGCCGAGCGCATCATGATCCTGGCACCCATCGTGCGCGGCCGGAAAGGCGAATTCCGAAAACAGTTCGAGCAATTGGCGCGTGAAGGCTTCGTGCGCGTACGCGTGGATGGGGTGCTGCGCCAGCTCGACGAAGAGATCAAGCTCGACCGCCGCCGCAACCACACCATCGAGGTGGTCGTGGACCGGCTGCTCCTGAAGCCCGGCATCGAGAGCCGCTTGAGCGCCTCCATCGAGACGGCGATGAAGCTGGCCAAGGGCATTGTCCAGGTGGCGGTCGTCAACGGCGAGGAGCATCTCTATTCGCAAGAGTGGGCCTGCGTGCATTGCAGCATCAACGTTCCGGCGCTCGAGCCGCGCTCCTTCTCCTTCAACAGCGTCTACGGGGCCTGCGATGCCTGCCGGGGCCTCGGCAGCCAGTTTTCTTTCGATCCTGCCAAGGTCATCGTGGATTGGTCGCGCCCGTTGCTCGAAGGCGGGCTAGGACCAGGCGCCGGGTCATCGTTCCTGCATCGCAGCCTGGCACGGGCCGCCGAGCATTTCCACTTCGATTTGAAGACGCCCTTCAACCAGTTGCCGCGACGGATCCAGAACCTCATCCTCTATGGCAAGCATCCGGGAAATGGCCGCACGGAGACCGGCTTTGTCGGCGTGATCCCTCTGCTCGAGCGCTGGTATGCGGAGACCACCTCCGAAAGTAACCGGGAATGGTTCAGTCAGTACATGTCTGCGGTTCCCTGCCCGAAGTGCGAGGGCAAGCGCCTGAGGCCTGAAAGCCTGGCCGTGACAGTGGCCGGCCACTCAATCGCTGATCTCACCGCGCTACCTGTGAGCCGGGCGGTGGGAGTGGTGGGGAAGGTTGAGCTCAGTCCGCGGGAAGAACTCCTGGCGCGGCGTATCCTGAACGAGATTTCCGAGCGCCTGGAGTTCCTCCGCGCCGTGGGCCTGGGATATCTGAGCCTCGACCGCTCCGCCGCGACACTCTCCGCCGGAGAAAGCCAGCGCATCCGCCTGGCCACACAGATTGGGTCGAGGTTGCGCGGCGTCCTGTACGTGCTCGATGAGCCGAGCATCGGCCTGCACCCGCGCGACAACCAGCGGCTGCTGGCGACGCTTGAACAGCTACGGGATTTGGGAAACACGGTGCTCGTGGTGGAGCACGACGAAGAGACCATTCGCCGGGCTGACTACGTTATCGACCTCGGGCCCGGCGCCGGCAAGCAGGGCGGGTATCTGGTAGCGTGCGGCCCGCCGGAGAAGATCGCCGCGCAGCCGAACTCGCTTACCGGCCAATACCTCTCGGGGCAGCGACGCATTGGCATCCCGACCACCCGCCGCACGCCCAACGGGAAAACCGTTGCTGTGCTCGGTGCGCGCGCTCACAACCTGAAGAACATTGATGTCCACTTTCCCCTGGGCGTGCTCACCGTGGTGACAGGCGTCTCGGGCTCAGGGAAATCGACCCTGGTGAACGACATTCTCTATCGGGCCCTGGCGAAGAAGCTCTACCGCGCTCTCGAGGAGCCGGGGCCGCATCGCGCCATCCAGGGCGCGGAACACATCGACAAAGTCATCGTCATCGACCAGTCACCCATTGGGCGCACCCCCCGCTCCAATCCCGCCACGTACACCGGGGTCTTCACGCCCATGCGGGAACTTTTCGCCATGCTGCCGGAATCGCGCGAGCGTGGTTACCAGGCGGGCCGGTTCAGCTTTAACGTCAAGGGCGGCCGCTGCGAGGCCTGCCAAGGGGAAGGCCTGCGGCGCATCGAGATGAATTTCCTCCCCGATGTTTTCGTAACCTGCGAGGTCTGTCGGGGGCGCCGCTACAATTCCGAGACATTGGCCGTGAAGTACAAGGGAAATTCCATCGCCGATTTTCTCGACAGCACGGTGCAGGATGCGCTTCCCGTTCTGGAGAATATCCCCGCCATCAAGCAGAAGCTCCAGACACTCGTGGATGTGGGCCTCGGTTACATCCACCTGGGGCAGCCGGCCACGACGCTTTCGGGTGGTGAAGCGCAGCGCATCAAGCTCGCCAAGGAACTCAGCCGCCGGCAGACCGGCCGAACGCTCTACATCCTGGATGAGCCGACTACCGGCTTGCACTTTGACGACGTGAAGCAGCTCCTGGCCGTGCTCAATCGCTTGACGGACTTGGGCAACACCGTCATCATCATCGAGCACCATCTCGACGTCGCCAAACAAGCGGATTGGATCATCGACCTGGGGCCCGAAGGCGGTGAGGCGGGAGGGCGCATCGTCGCCCAGGGCCAGCCGGAAGAGGTGGCGCGAAACAAGAAATCGTTTACCGGCCAAGCGCTGGCGGTGACGTTGGCAGAAAGGGGGCGTGCCCGCTAGTGTTTGCCGAAACGCCTGACGGTCAATTCGCTCCCGAAAACGCCGCGCCTGCTGAAGTGCCGCTCCGCCCTGTCCCACCGCCCGTGCCGAAGGCGTGGAGCCCGCGCGACCTGGTGCTTTTCCTGTTCGTCTCTGCGCTATTACTCGTGGTCGTATCTCCTCTCCTCATGTATGCGGCCTACGCCGTACTGCGACCGCTTACAGGCTGGCGCACGCCCGTCGGGGCTCTGGGCAATAACCCATACTTCCTGCTTACAGTCCAGTCGACTTTCTACGTGCTGCTGCTGGGCTACGTGTATTTCCTGGTCGCCGTCAACTATCGGCAACCGTTCTGGGCTGCGCTCGCTTGGCACAGACCCACCACCCGCCAGGTAGTGCTGTTCTTCCTAGGAGGGATCCTGCTCTGCCTCGTCGTGCAACTGGCCCCGCCTCTGCTGCCGGACGTGGAAGATTTTCCGCTGCTGCGCCTGTTCACTTCTCCTCAGACCGCTTACGCGATCGCGGCCTTTGCAATCCTCGTTGCTCCGCTCGCGGAAGAACTGATTTTTCGCGGGGTTCTCTTCCGCTTTTTCGAATGCCAAGTTGGAGTGCGGCTCGCGATCGCGGGCACAGCAGCGTTGTTTGCCGGCATGCACGTCCCGCAATACTGGGGGGCCTGGAACCACGTGTTGCTGATCTGCCTGGTGGGCGTCGTGTTTTCCCTGGCGCGTGGCCTGACCGGTTCGCTGGTGCCCAGCGTGATCCTGCACATCGCCTACAACACGGGCCTGATGATCGCCTTCTTCTTTGAAACACACCAATTTCGGACGCTCGGGCACCTCGTCTTTCCCTGGCGGTGAGAGTCTCTTTTCTTCTGCCCCGGTAACGCTCTCCTCTCGGTGGCGGGCAACGTGCTAGAATCCAGCTCCTATGTCCACCATGGCAGACTCTCTCGCCCCTGTTGAACCAGCATCGGCAGCGCCTGTGAAAGCGGGTGCGGCGGAACGCTACGTTGCCCTCGACGCCTACCGCGGTTTCATCATGATCATGCTCGCCTCGGGCGCTTTCGGGTTCGGAGCATTACAGAATCATCCTACTTACGGAAGGGTTGCCGCCTGGTTTGACCACGTAGATTGGACGGGCGCGGTATTCTGGGATTTGATTCAGCCCGCCTTCATGTTCATGGTGGGTGTGGCAATGCCGTTTGCCCTGGCGCGCCGCGCGGCGTTGGGCGCCACGGCGCGCCAGAACTTTGGACATGTGGCTAGCCGCGCCTTAAAGCTCATTCTGCTCAGCCAGGTCCTCATCATTGTCTCCGGCCAGCGAATCCACTTTCAGCTTATCAACGTCCTTTCTCAGATCGCTTTCACCTACTTCTTCACCTACCTCATCCTCCAGATGAAGTTCCGCTGGCAGGCGTTGACCGCTGCGCTGCTGCTGGTGTTTCACTCGGCGCTTTTCTTTGCCTTTCCAGGGCCGGAGGGGGCTTTTTCGCGCCAGGGGAATATCGGCGCGGTCATCGACAAGGCCCTCCTGGGATACAACTACGAGGATTACTACGTCACCATAAACTTCATCAGCAGCACGGTGACGACGCTCTTCGGCGCCTGGACCGGGGCTTTGCTCCTGAGCCAGAAACCGCGCGCCGCAAAGCTGAAGATCCTGGCAATGGCCATGGTGGCGGCATTCGCGAGTGGGTTGGCGTTGTCAGTGGTTATCCCCAATGTGAAAAAGCTCTGGACCGCCTCCTGGACTCTCTACAGCACGGGATGGGTGCTGCTGATGATGCTCATCTTCGTTCTGCTGGTCGATGTTCTGGGATTTCGAAAACCCTTCTTCCCACTGGTCGTGGTGGGAATGAACTCCATTTTCATCTACTCCCTTGGCTTCCTGCTAAGAGGTCCCGTGAACCACTGGCTCCAACCCTTCACCGGCGGCTTCAAGTTCATTGGCGACCTCGCCCCGGTGGCCCAATCCTGCGCCGTGCTAGTGGTGTTCTGGTATCTCTGCTATTGGCTGTACAAGCACAGAATCTTTATCAAGGTCTGAGCTCGAACCAAGAGCCATCGCACGGGAAGGCTCGGCGGCATGAGAAAAGCAAACGACTTCACCCAGGCTGGCAGACTCTGGATGCAGGCCGCCGCTGGAATCGCCCTGGCGCTGGCTCTTGGCTGCGGCGGCTCCGTGAGCCAGCCCTCACCTTCTTCCCCGGGCAGCGGTTCAAGCTCGCGCGATCCCCTGACTTGGCCGTTCGCCTCGAACAGCATCTGGAACCAGCCCGTCGGCAGCGGCGCCGTCTACGTCGATGCAGGGTTTGTAGCCGCCGCGAATGTCACTGTCGATGAGGATTGGTGGATCGTCACGAGCAGCGCCGACCCGGTCACCAACGTTTACAACCCCTACCAATGGGGGCAGCGCTGTGGCAGCGGGACGCCCTGGAACAGCACCACGCACTTTCCGAGCGCGCTGATAGTTCCCGACGCGCAGCCGCCCGACACCCCCAACTACGCTTCCGCGATTCTCGAGCCAGATGGCCGAACCATCCAGCAATACGAGCCCACGGCGCGTTGCGCGGCCGGAGGCCCTCTCTATGGCTACCAGGCGGACACCGTTGACCTTTTCGGCGACGGAACCCACGGCGGGCATTTCGGTTCGGGGCTTTCCAGCATTGGAGGCACAATCCGCGTGGGTGAGTTACGACCCAGCGCAGGGGCCATTCATCATGCCCTGAAGCTTGAGGCCTGGGCCCAGACGTACTATTACTATTCCGCCAGCCGTCCGGGATATCGCTGGCCCGCCGACCGAGCGGATGATTACGCCCCCGCTCAGTACCATGGAACCAACCCCGCGTTAACAGAGGGATCTCTGCTGGCCATTCCGCGCTCGGTGAGCATCTCCACCCTGGGACTCGAAACCGACGCGGCCCGCAAGATCGCCCAAGCCCTCCAGGACTACGGGGGATACATCGTGGACGACACGGCTTGGGATGACTTTCAGTTCGCGACGGAAGTCAATCCCAGCGACAGTGTCCGGAAGCAGTTCCTCGCAGACTATGGCTATCAGATCGACGCCGGGAACGGCACACCCTTCTTCCGCGATATCAACATCATCTACGAAGCTCTGAAGGTGATCGACAACAACGGCCCCGACCGCGTCGGAGGTGGTGGTACGCCTCTCGTGCCGCCAGCGCCGCCTCTGACGCCCTGAGTGGCGACGCGCTGCCACCTGTTCGATTGGCCGCATCGAGACAAGCCCGTCATCCGGTCGGACTTAAAACTCGCGGGCGGCAAAGCTGCGGCAAGGCCGTGATGCCTGCTCACCCTTCTTTGCGGCGCTTGATGTCGATTTGGAGGCGCTTGATTTTCTGGTTGAGCGTGGAGAGGGGGATTTTAAAACGTTCGGCGGCCTCGGTCTGACTCCAGTTCGTGTGCGAGAGCATGTCGAGGATCACGCGGCGCTCGTACGATTCCAGAATTTCAAACAGCGACCGACCCTCGAAATCCTCCAGCGGTAGGGTGCGGACGCCATGCGAACCGTCGGGGGAAAGTTGCTCGGGGAGGAGGTCGGGAGTGAGATCGGGCCCGGAGGAGAGAACCACAGCGCGTTCGACGGCATTTTCCAGTTCTCGCACGTTCCCCGGCCAATCGTAGTCCATCATCATTTTCATGGCTTCGGGAGAGAAGTGGAGGCCTTCCCGGCCGTTTTCCTGGGAGAACTTCGTGAGGAAGTGCGCCAGGAGGAGGGGGATGTCCTCCTTGCGGTCGCGCAAGGGGGGCAACGGGATAATGATGACGTTCAGCCGATAGTAAAGATCCTCACGGAACTTGTTTTCCTGAACCAACCGCCTCAAATCCGCGTTCGTGGCGGCGAGAATGCGCACGTCAACCTTGACGGTCTCCGTCCCACCCAGGCGCATGAACTCGCGCTCCTGGATGACGCGCAGGAGTTTGGCCTGCGTCTCCACGCCGATCGTACCGATCTCGTCAAAAAAGATGGTGCCCTGATCGGCGACTTCGAAAAGACCGCGCTTGGTGGCGATGGCCGAGGTGAAGGCGCCCTTGACGTGACCAAAGAGCGTGCTTTCCAGCAGATCCACCGGCATGGAGCCCGTGTTGACGGGAACGAAGGGCCGGTCGGCGCGCGGGCTGGTGACGTGGATGGTTTTGGCGACCAGTTCCTTCCCCGTACCGCTCTCGCCGACGATGAGCACCGTCGCACGGCTGGGCGCGACCTGGGTAATAAGGTCGAGAACCCTCTGGATTCGCTCGCCCCTCCCCACGATGTTAGGCAGACCGAAGCGTTTCAGGGCCCGACGGAGCTGGATGTTCTCAACCTGCAGGCGGGACTTGGCGAGCGCGTTGCGGATTTCCAGCAGCAGCTTGTCGTTGTCCCAGGGCTTCGTGATGTAACTCTCCGCCCCTTCCTTCGAAGCCTGAAAAGCCATCTGGCTCGAATCGTAGGCGGTGATCATGATCACGCCGATGTCAGGGTTCTCGCGCCGAATAGTTCTGAGGACATCCAGGCCGTGGCGGTCGGGCAGGCTGATATCAAGCAAAACCAGATCAAAAACGCCTTCCTCGATTTTCTTCAAGCCCTCGTCAGCGGTGGCGGCGCTATCCAGCCGATAGCCCTCGAGGCCCAGAATTTGCACCAGGCTTTCGCGGATTTCCTGTTCATCATCAACGATGAGGATGGAACCCTTAGCTGACATTGACCGCTTTCCTTGCCGTGGGGAATTCGAGCCGGAAGGTAGTGCCTCGTCCGAGCGCGCTTTCCACCTCGATCTTGCCGGAATGCTCGCGGATGATCCCGTAAGTCACGGCGAGGCCTAAGCCGGTGCCCCGGCTTTTCGACTTGGTCGTGAAGAAGGGGTCGAAAATCTTGCTCAGGTGGTCAGGCGGGATACCCACCCCACTGTCGGACACTTCCACGTGGATGGTGGAGTTTTCGCATTCGGTAGCGAGAGTGAGGTCGCCGCCGCGTGGCATGGCGTCACGAGCGTTCATGATGAGATTCATGAACACCTGCTGGAGCTTGCCGGAGTTGCCGAACAGGGGAGGCACGGACGGGGAGAGTTGCGCGTTGAGGGAAATGTTGGACGCCCGCAGCATGGGCTCCACCAGGGAGAGGGTCTCGCGGATGATTCGGTTCAGGTCCAGTTCCGCGTACTCGCTGCCACTCACGCGGGAGAACTTCAAGAGGTTGTTCACGATCTCCGAGGCGCGGAAGGACTGCTTGATGATCTTGTCGACAGTGCGCGCCATGGGATCGTCCGGAGGCATCTGCTTCTGGAGGATTTGCGCCTGGGAGGAAATCACCGCCAAGGGCGTATTGACCTCGTGGGCGACCCCTGCCGCGAGCAGACCAATCGAGGAGAGCTTCTCGGCCTGGATCAACTGGTCTTCGAGGTCCACACGCTCGGTGATGTCGTTGAAAATCAGCAGCCGTCCGATCACCTGCTCGTCCTTGCCGACCAGCGGGGTCAAGGAGACGTTGACAATCAGCCGCCGGCCGTCCCGCGTACGCAGCCCGAATTTGTAGAGGCTGAGGATACGGTGCGGGTCGGACGTCGGGGGTAGCTCCGCCAACAGCGCGGGGGGGAAGATGGTGTCCAGCCTGCTGCCGAGAGCCTCCGCCCGGGAGATCCCGTAAAGCTTGACCATAGCGGAGTTCCAACCCTTGATCCGTTGCTCCAGGTCAAAGGCCAGCACCCCGACACTGACCGACTCGATGATGTTCTCGCTGAAGTCCCGCAGTTCCTGGTATTGCAGCGCTTTCTGCTCCAGGGACTCGTAAAGCCGGGCGTTTTCCAGCGCGATGGCCAGGTAACTGGCAATCGTCTGAAGCAAATCCACATCTTCGGTGGAAAGGAAATCGCCCTTACGTGTCCGTCCCAAGGCCAGGTAGCCGAGCGTGCGGTCCTTCACTCTGAAAGCCAGGTAGTAGTGCAGGTCCAGGTGCTCGATGGTCGCCTGGGCAGCAGGCGAAACACCGAAAACCCACCTGACGCTCTCATAGAAGAGATAACCCTTTTGCAGTTCGGCCCGCTGCGGATCCAGGAAACTCAGCTCGAGCGGCCCGGACAAGGAGATCCCTCGCGACTTGACCAGGCGGAACCCGTTCGACTCAGTCCGGAGGAATATCGCCAGCCGGTCAACCGCCAGCGTCTCCGCGAGCCGGCTGGCAACCTGGTCGAGCAGGTGATCCACATGCAGTTCGGAGGTGAGCTCGCGGGCAAAAGCCAGGAGTGTCCTGCGATAATCGTACCGCTCACGATTCAGGAGCTTGTCCAGCCGCGCCTGGAACCAGTTCACGATGGGCTGGAAGAGAAACGCCGTAATGATGATGACCAGAATCCAACCGCCTCGGCTCGTGGCGGGAAAGGTCGTGCGGAAGACGTCAGCGAATAACGCGATGAGGCCAAAAGAAAGACCTACGATGGCCGCCGTGGCCAGCGTGTAGGCAATCCCCCGCTGGAAGATGATGTCCACGTCCATCAGCCGGTAGCGCACGATGGCGTAGCCGAAAGTGAGGGGCAGGAAAATCAGCGAGAGGGCCGAGACCTTCATCCACGGTGTGGGAACGAATCCCAGGAAGTAAGGCAGCGCGTAAAGTGCGACAAAGGGAACGATGGCCAGCAAGGTGCCCCGGGTCACCCATTTGAACTGTTGCTTGACCAGCGGGACGTCAGTCCGGCGATAAGAGCGCTGGAGCCAGAACGCACCCGCCAGGAAGTAGATAGCCAAGTAGATCAACTCCGCCCGGTCTAACATCCAGCGTGTGACCAGCAGGGGCAGCGACCAGACCAGGATACCCGTGGCCACCAGAACATGAATTCCCAAAAGCAGCGTCCCGGGCAGGTAGACGAGCAAAAGCCCGGTGGGCCGCTTGCGCAGAAAAGAGGGACGTTCGGGAAAGCTCAGGCAGAAGTGGAGGAAGAGCGCCGGCTGCAAAACCAGAGCGAGGACGTTGAGCCAGTAGATCGTCCAATCGAACAGGTTCAGTTTGCCGGTGTAGGAGAAAGTGTACAGGACGAAGGACACCAGGCAGAAGACATAGAAGTGCAAGGATTTAGGCGCCGTCCACCGCCGCACCAGGATGAAGGTCCCGATAAGCAGGTAGATCAGACCGACCAACTCAAGGTAATGGCGCAGTGATTTCGAGTCGCTTTGGGGGGAAACAACCACGTCGGCCCGAAACTTCTGGCCATTGCGAACCAGGTCGTAGGTAGCTTGCGACCAGACCCCACTCCGGAAGACTTCGCGCACCGCGTCCACTGCCCGCTTGACAGGCGCGCTGTTGATAGCTTCCAGCCGATCACCCTGGTCGATACCAGCACGCTCCGCAGGGCTATCCGGTGCCACGATCCAGGCCACAACACCCTGCGGCGTGTCTACCCACGAGACGCCGTCGTCGGGCAGCTGGTAGAGTCTGCGCTGCTGGAAGTTGAGGATGCCGAAAACCACCAGCGCCAGACTCAGCAGCGCCAGGAAAACAGTCGTGAACCGAAACGTAAGAGTTGTCCCCATCCTGACCCGCTAGACGGAATCGGAAGGACACGCGGCAACGCGCCATTCTACAGCAACTTTCCTTCCAGCAGCCAGTCCACTAGTGATATATAAGTTCCGCCAAATCAATAGAGTAGCCTGGCCCTCCATACCGTGTGGCACTCCATACGGAATCTTGGATATGGGCTACCGATTTCTGTAGTCACGGAGGCAAAATCTGTCTGCCAGGAGAGCACCTTTCAAGAACTGGCCCTCTCCGTCGCCAGACTACGTTTCGCGAAAGCGATCGACTAAGCACCAATGGATTATGCAAAATGCCTAGAATTGCACGGAGAACCCACCTTGGAAGCTCCGATAGGCAGACGTCAACTGCAGCGTCTCGTCGCCTGACCGGGAAACCGGAACATAGCCTTGGGCCAGCAGGTTGCGAAAATCAGCCAGCGCTTCGATCCGTGCGGGGAGAAAAGCGAGGGAGGGCAGGGGCTGTCGAATTTGGACACCCAAGAAGGGCTGGAGTTGCAGGTTGGCCTGTCCGTAAGGGTCCACATCTGCCACCCGACCGGAGGGCAACCACTCGTACGAAGTGATTATCTGCGTCCGGCAACGCGGCAGCCGGGCGGTGACTTTCCCCGCAACGATCTGAGTCTGGCGGGGGCGGACGAAAGAGCGCAAGCTCCTCACGGGGCCCTCCCCCACTGCATAAGTGGGGTCAACCGAAAGGGCGTCGCCGAGGGCGTAGAGGACAGCCATCTGCATGTAACTGCTGACGCTCTGCGTGTAAGCGGCCCGAAGCCCGGAAGAGGTGTAGTTTCCGGCTTGGAGGGTCACGCCATTGGCTGCAGGGTTTGGCAAGAAATTCCCGGTCAGTCCCCCCAGCACACCCGCCCCTCCGAGGCCCCAGACTGCCGCGTTCTCGAAGTAGTCGCGATAGGCTGCGAACTCCAGCCGCGAGTTCCCACCCAGACGAGAGTAGCTCAGCTCGGCGTGATTCAGTCTTTCCAGTTGTGGGCGGTAGCCTCGCAAGGTCACCCGCGGGAAGGCGGTCAGGACTCCGACCCGCTCCAGCAAAGAGCCGTCTCCATCCACACGCAACGCGCCGTATCGCACGGCGAAGACGTTCGACGGGCTGGCTCGATACTCGAGCTTCAGGCTCGGCCGCATTGAAAGGGCGTCCTGGGCGGCATTCAGATAATCAATTTCCATCCCCGCCGTCAGGATCATGGAATCAAGAATGCGCCGAGTCTGCGAGTAGCTAACCACGAGCGCCTGAGCATGGCTGAGGCTGCCGCGCCCCCCTCCAGACGCCAAGGGCAATCCGTCGGCAAAACTCAACTGGTGCATAATCAGGGTCAGTTCTTGGGGATCACCCTTCAGGAGGTCCCTGCGGAAGACGGTGGCGAGAGAGGAAGCCTGAAGGCCACTGGCTCCCATCGAACCAGCCACGAGCAGGTCGGA
This sequence comes from Terriglobia bacterium, assembly GCA_050014795.1. Taxonomy (GTDB): domain Bacteria; phylum Acidobacteriota; class Terriglobia; order UBA7540; family UBA7540; genus JALHUF01. The sequence continues at coordinate 21,637 of JBEKCQ010000018.1, forward strand.
GTCTTCCGAGAGTGGCCGTAGATACGCCAGGACGCTGTCGATGCCAGGGTCTCCCACCATACCCCTGCGCCGCGTCGAGCCGGGAATCATCCCCACCAGCCCCTGGCTGGCAGGAAGCGGGCCCTTGGCGATCCTGGATCGCGCTGACTTCTTGGAACCCTCCTGGAAGCGTAGGACGGGCCGGATGGCGGAAGAAGTCCGCAGCACCCACTTCCAGTCATCGCCCCAGCTCGATACGCTGCCCGCCGGAACCTTTAAACGCAGGGGCGCGAGGATATCGCTCAGGATTAGGTTCTCCTGCAAGGTCCGACCCGCTTCTATCAGCACTCTGCTGCGCAGGATCGGCAGTCGCATGGCCGAGGTGACCTGCAGGGAATACCAGCCCGGAACGAGCCGCTCCACCGCGAACCGACCGCGGGCGTCGGTAATCACCCGCGCCACCGCGCTCTCTACGGGTTGAAGCCCCGTCAGCAAAGGACCGACAATCGAGACCGAGGCCCCCATCAACGGACTCCCCTGCGCGTCAGTGACGATTCCGGAAATTCGACCGTAGTCGGCTGCCCTGCCCCGAGCGGCGGTGAGGCACGGAAGGGCCAGACTGCCCACCAGGAGGATTGCCAGCACCCGGGTTCGTGGTTGAAGCAGGTTCATAAACTCCGCCAAAATTCTGGAGGCGTATCCTCGTCCCGGCGTGCCAGGAGTACGCCGAGGAACGCTAACGCAACTCGAAAGTCGCCGTCGGTGAGACAGTCTGCTTCTTGATGTTATCGGTAACCTTGATCTGCACGGTGTACTTGCCGGGCTCAAGTGCCCGCAGCGGCATGGTCTTCTGCAAAGTGAGCTGCTGAAAGGCGTTGGGCAGCTTCGCCGCCTGCTCTGTCTGACTCAGGAGCGCTTTTCCGTCCTTGACGATCTCGTATTGGATGTCCGCAGACGGACGGTTCGTCTGCGGGTCAAGTCCCAGGTTGTAGACCTGCATGTAGATGCCCAGGTTCTGATCCCGGGTGAATTTCTGATTGACGCTGGGCCGAACTTTGGTGCCGCCGATGACGAACGGCCCTGTTCCCACCTGGGCGGTGGGGAGGGGTTGAATCAGGTCCGCCAGAACGAGCGAACTGTTAGCCAATTGCTCCTCGTCGAAGTGGGGGACCTGGATTCCGATCTCGATCGAACCCATGTGGCCGTTGATGTCATCCTTGACCACCACGGTGAGCTTGTAGCGCCCGGGGCGCAGGGGCACCACTTTCTGGTAGACCGATTTACGGTCCACGTAACGTTGGAAGTCGTTCTCGGGGACGTCCAGAACTAGAGAATCCTCAAACGTGCTGGCCATCCTGCCCCCCAGGCTGGTAACCTGCCCGAAGACGTCCAGCACGGCGTGCATCACGCCTTCCTTGTTCTCAAATTGCAGGTCCCGGTTGGCAACCTGGATGGTAATGGGAGTCAGGACACTCTCCTCGGTGACCCGCATAAAGTCCGTACGCACGTCGAAGGGCATGAGTTGCGCCGTCAGGCGCGAAGTAACGACCGCTTGCAGATCCTTGAACTTGACAGAGGGCGGCTTGAAGATCTTGGAATAAAGGTCCAAGCGGGAAAACTCGTTCATGCTCGCCGACTCCCCGCCCAGGGGTTGCCCGATGGTCATCCCGTCGCTGCGCGTGAAGCGGTCGCGTTTCGACGCCATGCCCATGGCTTCCATCTCGGTCAAACCAGCGTTGGGAACGTGCAAGAGGGCGTCCTTCTCGCCCGGATCCATCGTCATGTGGAATTCGCCGGTCATCGTGGGATCGACAAATTCCAGGATGATATTGCTTCCGATCCCTTCAATGTAGCGATACCGCCACTGCTCAAAGGGGAAGGTCGATGTTTGACCGCCGCCCTCTTCTGGGGGCCGGTCGTAGGTTCCGCCACTCGGATGATCATCAATCTCGTCCGGGGGCCCGTACATGATGTAAATGCGCCCGCGATCGGTCTTCCAGCCCGGGATGCCCGACTGATAGTGCTCGTTGGTGTACGCGATCCGACGATAGTACTCCTCTTTGAATTCGTTTTCGGGGCTGCCCGGGTTGGGATTGCGGCGTTCCCAGAACCCCTCGATGAACTGCTCGCGCTCTTCGTCGGTGCTCAGTTTCTTGAAGGCCCCCCGTTCCTCGTCGGTGATGATATAGGGGACCTCATCCGAGAGCCACTTCTTATAGGGGCTCTCCATTTCTTTCTGGATGGCCTTCTGCCGCCGCTTTTCTTCCTTGCTGGTTTTTTCCTTGGGGGGCGTAGCCTGGAGGGAGGCTGCAGTCATACTCCCGACCATCAACACGACAACCAAGAAGGCTATCGCGCGATCACGTTGACCCCAAGCAAACATGGAACATCCCCGGTGCCGGACCTCGTGACCCGGCATCTCATCCTGAGGATACCAGATTCTAGGTTTCAAGGCATGAGAAGTCAAGCGCCTTCGTCCCCCGGGCAGAGATTCCCCTCGGGCACCCAACACGCGACATCCCGTGGGATGCGCGCCGGCTGAAAAGGGTGGCTTGCCGCGAGTCACCAACCTACCCTTCCGATGAGGATCGGTGTCAAATGGGGTGGAGGGCCGCGCCGCGCCGAGCGGGGAGCCCGCTGGCGTGCCCTTGGGGCCTGCAATCCCTAGCTTGCCGCCGGGTGCGATCTGAGCGGGAAGAGGGCCCCGTCCCCTGACCGGGCCCAGGGGGGCCTTTCGTCGGCTCGCCAGATGAGGTAAAATAGTTTGAGCACACTGCTGTTGGGTCTGCTGGTCTCCCCCGTCCCACAGGTAGAGGCAAGTGCTGCGGCTGACGGGGCGCACCCATCAGCAAGCTCAGTTTCCGGCTCGGGAGGGTGGGTTTGCGCATCGTCTTAGAAGCGAAACTTTCTCAGGCCCAGAAACGTATAGCATTTAAGGTGGACGAGTCTTTGGAAGGACGCGGGATTTCTGCGCCTTGTTCGTGTGCCCTAGACTTGAGGACGCGGAGGAGCGCCCTCGCGAGACACTGAGAAGCAGCCAGGAACCGTAACCTGAAGCACAGAGGAGCGAAGTTCAATGGGTCAGACTACCGAGTTGGGACTGGGGAAGGTCGAAGAAGAACTGGAGGAAATCGAGCCCCGCAAGGCACCCCCTGCCCGAAAGCGTGAAGGCATGAAACGCTGGAAAAAAACCCTGCTCTTGAGCTTGGGAGCAGTGGCGTTGATCGGCCTGGTTGTGGGAGGCATCGTCTGGAGCAAGCGCGGGGTGGTTACGGTGCAGACCGGCAAAGTAGTGAAGCAGGAACTGTCGTCTGTGGTGTCGGCGTCCGGCCAGATCCGCCCGCCGAGCGCCAAGTTTGCCAACGTAAACGCCAACACCTACGGCAAGATCACGGAGATCTTTGTCAAGGAGGGCGACCCGGTAAAGAAAGGCCAGATCCTGCTCAAGACCGAGTCGGTGCAGCAAGAGGCGGACGTCGACGCTCAGCAGGCCGCCTTGAAGACCCAACTGGCCGAAGTGTCGTCGTCGGAAGCAGGTGTCCAGTCCTCGGCGGCCAGCCTGAAGAGCCTGCAGGCCGACTTGCAGACGGCGCAGGCGAATTTCAACCGCGCCAAGGAAGACTGGGCGCGCGCGCAGCAGTTGCTCTCGGACCGCCTGATTGCCCAGCAGCTCTATGATCAGCGCCGCAGCGATTTCGAGGTGGCCCAGGCCAACGTCCTGGCGGCCGAAGCGCACGTGGTGCAAGCCAAGGCGCAGTACCAGCAGATCACCTTCAATCGCGACATGTCGCGTGCGCGCGTCGCTCAGAACCGCGCCGCGCTGGTGCGGGTCAACGACCTGCGCGCCAAGACCATCTACGCCTCACCCCTGGACGGGATTGTCACGGCCCTCCCGGTACATGCGGGTGAGAACGTCGTGCCCGGAATCCAGAACTCGCCCGGCAGCTTGCTCTACCAGGTCTCCGACCTCTCCACCATCACGGCGGAAATCAAGGTGGATGAAACCGAGATCGTGAATGTGAAGCTGGGCCAGCCAGCGGAAGTGACCATTGACGCCGTCCGCAACAAGACTTTCAAGGGGCACGTCACGGAGATCGGGCAGAGCGCCGTCGGGCGCACTTCGGGGCTGACCAGCGGGCAGAGCTCCACCACCACGGAAGAGGCCAAGGACTTCAAGGTGGTCGTCACCCTTGATGAGCCGCCCCCGGGACTTCGCCCCGGCCTCTCCACCACCGCCAAGATCACCACGGCCACCCGCCAGGACGCGGTGGCCATACCGATTCAGGCGCTGGCAGTCCGCATGAGGCGGGAGCTGGAGGAAGCTGACAAGGACGCCAAGGGGAAGGCAGCCAAGGGAACCGTCAAAGCGGCCACGCCGCCAGCCCCTGCCAGTAGCTCGAGTAAGGAAAAGGACAAGGGCAAGGAAGAAGTCCAGGGAGTCTTCGTCCTGAAGGATGGCCTCGCGGTGTTCACCCCGGTGGAGACCGGCATTATGGGCCCCACCGACATGGAAGTGCTGAGTGGGGTCAAGCCCGGCGAGGAAATCGTGACGGGAAGTTTCAGCGTCCTGCGCACGCTGAAAAGCAACACCAAGGTGAAGGTGGACAACAGCGCCGTCAAGGCTGGCGGGCCCGGTGCCTAGTCGCGAGAGTGGCGGGGCCCGCCTCTGACGGAGCCCCGTTCGCCCAGCCGGGAAACGGCCGGCCGGAGGGAAGGGAAAAAACACCAATGGGATCACAAGTTGCTCCATCCTCCATGCAGGAAGGCGTGGCGCCACGGGATGGCGTCATTATCCGGACGGAAGACCTTTGGAAGACTTACGACATGGGCGAGGCGATTGCCGTCCACGCCCTCTGCGGGGTCTCCTTCGAGATCGAACGGGCGGAGTACGTTGCGATCATGGGTCCTTCCGGCTCCGGGAAGTCCACGCTGATGAACCTCATCGGCTGCCTGGACACTCCCAGCCGAGGGCGTTACTGGCTGAACGGCGCTCTGGTGAGCGAACTCTCAGACAACGAGCTGGCTTACATTCGCAACAAGGAAATCGGATTCGTGTTCCAAACGTTCAATCTATTGGCCCGCGCCACCGCCCTGCACAACGTCGAGCTGCCGCTCATCTATAACGGGACGCCAGCCAAGGAGCGCCTGGAAAAGGCCCAGGACGCTCTGCGCAAGGTGGAACTTGCGGACCGCATGCATCACCGGCCCAACGAGTTGTCCGGGGGCCAGCGCCAGCGCGTGGCGGTCGCGCGCGCCCTGGTCAACAACCCGTCCATCATCCTGGCGGATGAGCCTACGGGGAACCTCGACTCGACTACCGGCGAAGAAATCATGAAGTTGCTCGACCGCCTCCATGAGGCTGGCAACACCATTGTGCTCGTCACCCATGAGCACGACATCGCCGCGCACGCCCATCGCATCCTGCATATCCGTGACGGAAAGATCGACCGGGACGAGCGCGTCAGTTAGGTGGGGCCAAGACCGGGGAACAGGCGGCGGAGGGAGGGCTCGATGGCAGAACTCAGCCCCACCGTGACCAAGCGGCGTGGATTTGTCAACCTCTGGGTCACCACCCGCGAGGCCTTCTGGCTGGCGCTGGAGACCTTGCGCGTGCACAAGCTGCGCTCCTTCCTTACCCTGCTGGGCGTGGTGATTGCCACCACGACCCTCATCTCCGTCATGTCTATCGTCAACGGCATGAACCTGTACTTCGCGGACCGCATCGCGAACCTGGGCTCCAACGTCTTCATCATCCACCAGTGGCAGTGGGCGCAGGGCTACGAGAACTGGCTGAAGGCCCGGCGCCGCAACCAGCCGGTCCGCATAGAAGAATACGAATTCCTGAAGGAAAACCTGGCCAACTACAAGAACATCGGGGCCGAGGCGGGCTTGCGGGGAGATACCGACGCGCGCTACAAGGGGCGCATCCTTTACGATGTCAGCCTGAGCGGCACGACCCCCAACATGATCGACATTGGGCAGGCGAAAGTCGAGATCGGCCGGTACATCACCGAGTCGGACTACCAGCACAGCGCGATGGTCTGCTTCATCGGGCAGGACTTGGTGGATGAGTTCTTCCCCACCGTGGACCCGCTGGACAAGGAAATCACCGTCCGCGGCATTCCGTTTCGGGTGATCGGTGTCGCCGCCCGAATCGGCTCGACCTTCGGCCAGAGTCAGGACAAGTTCGTGGACATCCCGCTGACGACGTTTCAGAAGGTCTTCGTGGCGCGGCCGGGGCTCGCGGTGAACGTGCAGGCCTGGACCGGGCAGCAGATGATGGTCCTGGAAGATGCCGCCCGGGCCTTGATGCGCGCGCGGCGCCACATCCCCTACCAGGAGGACGACACCTTTGGGATCAACGCCTCCGAGACCCTCATGAAAGCCTGGCAGCAGCTCACGGGCGCCATCTTTGCCGTGACCATTGGGATCGTGGCGGTGTTCATGGTGGTCGGCGGCATCGTCATCATGAACATCATGCTGGCCAGCGTCACCGAGCGCACCCACGAGATTGGCATTCGCAAGTCCTTGGGCGCCCGGCGGCGCGACATCCTGATGCAGTTCATCATTGAGTCCAGCGTCATGGCTGCCACGGGAGGCGCCGCCGGCGTGGCGCTTTCTCTCATCGTCAGCAAGATCGTGGATATCTTCTTGACGTCTTCGGTGCCCCTGAATGCGGTTGTGATCGGCCTGGTGCTCTCGACGGGGGTGGGACTCTTTTTTGGCATCTATCCGGCCAGCAAGGCCGCCCGACTCGACCCCATCGAGGCTCTGCGAACGGAGGCTTAAGCATGAACGTCCCACGGCGCCAAGTTCGGGAAAACCTGCTGCTCGCCCTCGACACGCTGCGGACCCACAAGTTCCGCGCCTTTCTGACCATTCTCGGTGTTCTGATCGGGACCGCCACCATCATCGCGGTGGCTTCCATTTTCAAAGGGCTGGACCAGCAGGTGGTCGAGGTGGCCGAGGGTTTCGGCACGCGAACCCTGTTTATCTACAAGTTTGACCCCGGATTCCGGTCGCACTTGACCCGGGAAGAGTGGATGCGTAAGCCCATGACTTACGAAGACGCCATGGCTATCCGCGACTCGTGCCCCTCGGTGGAGTCGGTGTCCGTGGAGATCTTTCGCTGGGGACCAGCCATGGGGGCAAAGTATAAGGGCCAGGAAATGTTGGACACCAATTTCTCCGGCCCCACCCCCGAGCATTTCAAGAATATCAACGCCGAACTCAAGGACGGCCGCCTTTTCAACGATATTGACAATCTGCACCGGCGGGACGTGGTGGTAATCGGCGCCGACGTCGTGGAGCGCCTCTTTCAAGGTGAAGACCCCATCGGGAAGACCATCCTTGTCGATGGCCACAGCTTCGAAGTCATCGGTACCCTGCAAAAACGCAAGCAGGTTCTCGGCGACTCCGGGGGCGACCGCACCATTATGATTCCTTATCTCACCTTCAAGAAGATTTATGCGGAGGCCAAGGAGAACTTCATCCTGGCCCTGGCCGCGCCCGGAAAGGTCAACCAGGCCATGGACGAGGTGCGCGGCCTGCTGCGGCGGCGCCGCAACGTGAAGTACTCTGAGCCCGACAGCTTCGGCATCGCCACGGCCGAATCGCTGATCAAACAATTCCGCGATATCATGGGGACCGTCGTCCTGGTGACGATCGGGATTTCTTCCATCGGCTTACTGGTCGGCGGCATTGGCGTGATGAATATCATGCTGGTCTCGGTCACCGAGCGCACCCGCGAGATTGGCGTGCGCAAGGCCATCGGCGCCCGCCGCAGCGATATTACCTGGCAGTTCCTGCTCGAGGCCATGACGCTTACCGCAGCCGGCGGCATCCTGGGCATCCTGCTGGGTTACACGGTGAGCTTCCTCATCCGGACCTTCGTTCCCACTCTGCCTTCCACGGTTCCCTTGTGGTCAGTTCCGGTGGGATTCATGGTGGCCGTGAGTATCGGCATCTTCTTCGGGATGTGGCCCGCCATGAAAGCCTCTCGCCTGGACCCCATCGTGGCCCTGCACTACGAATGATCATCTCGATCCGCGGCGCAATGCTCGACTGGCGTCGCGTCGTTTCTCGACTCCGGAAACAGCTCGACGCCGCGTGTGGGCCCGCCTAGAATAGTGGTCTCCTCCCCCCGCCACATCGCATGACAGTTGGGGAGCGAAGCTTGTCTCATGGCGCCTCCCATGCCAACACCGCAGCCACGGCAGGAAGAGAAGCTGACCGCCTCCCGCCGCCTGGGTTTCGAATGGCCGCATTTCACCGGCTGGCAATGGGAGGTGCTGCTCATCCTGACCCTCGTCAACCTTCTCAATTACTTCGACCGGCTGATCATCGTCCCCATGTTCCCGTTCCTGAAGGCCGAGTTCGGGGTGAGCGATTCCCGCCTGGGACTGCTGGCCTCGATGGTCATCCTCGTGCACTCCCTGGCCGTTCTGCCGTTTGGCTTCTGGTCGGACCGCGGCTCGCGGCAGAAGATCATGGCTTTCGGCGTGTTTTTCTGGAGTGTGGCCACCTTGCTCTCCGGCCTGGCGACCACTTTCCGGTCCCTGGTGAGCGCGCGCGGCCTGGTGGGAGTGGGCGAAGGCGCCTACGCGCCCGCCGGCACGGCGATGATTTCCGATTGTTTCCCTCGCAGCTTTCGCGCGCGCGTCCAGAGCGTCTTCAACCTGGGCATGCTGGTGGGTGGCGTGCTCGGTCTGGCGGCCGGTGGGGTGCTTGCCCAGTGGGTGGGCTGGCGCTACGCGTTCTTTCTGGTGGGCCTGCCCGGCTTCTTCCTGGCGCTTTTCGCCTACCGCCTGCATGTGCCGGTGACCCTTCCCGCCGAGAAGCCGCCGTCCGTTCCCAGCCTGCTCAAGATCCCTGCCTACCTGATGGTCATGGTGGGCGGCATGTTCGTGGTATTCGCGAGCACGGCGTTCATCACTTGGGGTCCGACCTTCGCCACCCGCTACCACGGCCTGACCGTGGCACAGGCGTCCTCCTGGATAGGGCTCCTGGTGCTGGTGGGCTCCGTGGGCGGGGTGCTCCTGGGCGGTTACATCGCGGATGTTCTCCAGCGCCGTTGGACCTATGGCCGTGCCGTCACTATCGGCGCCACGCTGCTCGTGGGCACGCCCTTCCTGTACCAGGCCGTCAGCACCGACTCACTTTTCGAATTCTTCGTCTGCATTCTGGTGGCGACCTTCTTGCTGACTTGTTACCACGGGCCCGCGACGGCCGTCATCCACGACCTGACGCCGGAGCGCGCGCACGGCTTCGCCTTTGCCCTCTACCTGTTCGTCATTCACCTTATCGGAGATACCGTGGCGCCGGTACTGGTGGGGCGCGTCTCGGACCTGTCTGAACTTCGCCACGGTTTGCAGCTTGGCGTGGCCGCCAATCTCGTCTCGGCGTTGTGCTTCCTTGTCGTGGCCTATCTCATCCGACGCAAGTCGCGCACCGCGTAGCGCCCACCTTTAGGTGGGCATGCTCGGTAGCGGCGGCGTCCTTATCGTCACCCGCGCCCAAGCGTAACGCCGCCGTCTGGGCGGCAAACGTGCAGGGAGCAGATGCCGGCACCACGGCGGCGCTATCCAAAGAAACTCTTCAGGCTTTGCACGTAGGGCTCGCGGGCGATGCCGCGTTCGGTGATGATGGCGGTGACGTACCGGTGCGGGGTGACGTCAAAGGCCGGATGCCGCGCTTCGATGCCCTCGGGAGCGGTGGGCACGCCGGCCCAATGCGTCACTTCTCTGGGAGAGCGTTCTTCGAT
>JBEKCQ010000019.1:0-33890 GCA_050014795.1 Terriglobia bacterium
CCTCAACCTCGGCCTGTTGTTCCGGCACCCCCGCGTCCCAATACTGCGGGTCGAGATCAACGGCCACAAAGGCGCCTACTATCTGAGCCCGAAGCTGAGCTTCGAGTTGGGCGACCAGCAAGACGTCTTCAATCCCATCCACGCATCTGAGTTGCGGCGGATCGCTCTGCCCGCACGCTATCTCCAAGTGGGAGAGAATCGCTTAACCCTTACGGGTTTGGACGATCCCCCGACCGCGACCGACCACGTTACTACCGGAGGGCCGGGCGATTCCGGCTTCTACTACGATTCCCTGTCGCTTTCGCAAGACGCCGCCGCGGTCGCCGATGAGAAGCTGAGCGTCGCCTTCGAGCCCACGGTCTTCTTCCGCACATCAGGCGAAGGGCTCACCGAGGAAGGCTGGTTGACCGTGCGGTTCCCGGACTCCTGGCGCGGGGGTAAGGCGCGCATCGTTGTCGGCCGCTTCAACACTCAACTCGATATGCCGAAGAATTCCGAGTTCGGTGAAGCGCGCTACACTCTTCAGATCCCCGACGGGACACCTGCCGGTACGGCCCGCATCGAGGTGTCGGAGTCGAAGCCCGGCCGAGGCCGGCAGTCTTTCTCCGCGGAGTTCACTCCCCGCCGAAAGTGGAAGATCTACTACGCTCCCAACGAACACCTGGACGTGGGCTTTACCGATTACCAGGCGAAGGTTGCTGAAGTTCACTCTCGCCAACTCGACGCCCTGTTCGCCGTGAACCAAGCTCACCCGGACTACCGGTACAATCTGGACGGAAGCTGGATCGTCGACCAGTGGCTGGCAACGCGCACGGCGGAGCAAGCTCGGCGCTTTGCGGCAGATGCTCGCGCGGGCAGAATCGCGGTGAACGCATTCTACGGCAGCTTCCTGACGCAGGCGCTTTCACTGGAAGAACTCTACCGCGGGCTTTACTTTAGCAAGGAACTCGAAGCGCGCTACGGTGTCCCCTTTGATTTCGCGAACATCACCGACGTGCCTTCCTACTCATGGTCGCTGCCCTCCATCCTGGCTGCGGCAGGGGTCCGCTACTTCGTAGCAGGAGGCAATCAGGACCGCGGCCCGCTGCTCGCCCACGGGCACTGGAACCAGCACTCGCCGTTCTGGTGGGAGGGGCCGGACGGCGCGCGGGTGCTCGCCTGGTACTCTTACCATTACCACCAGTTACGGGCGGTATTCGGCGTGCCTCCCGCACTGGAGGCCGGCCCGGGCGGACTCTCGACCTTCCTTCAGGCCTACGAGCGCGCCGACTACGCTCCGGATGCTGTGCTCCTGTACGGCACGGAAGTCGAGAATATCCCGCTGGATTATCAAGATGCGGCACTCGCTGAACGCTGGAACGCGCAGTACGCCTATCCTCAGATCGTTCCCTGCCGATTTGGTGACTTCTTCCGATATGTCGCGGAAAAGTATTCAGACCGCCTGCCCGTGGTCCGCGGCGACAGCGGCGCCTATTGGGAAGACGGCCTGGGAACCGCCGCTGCTTCCACCTCGCGCTACCGGACCAGCCAGACGCGAGCCCTCGCCGCCGACGCGCTGGCGGCGCTCACCGCCAGCCTCACCGAAACGCTGCGCTTCCCCGTGGAACTCAGTCGAAACATCTGGCGAAATCTTATGCTTTACGGCGAGCACACCGTCAGTTCCTATCGCGGGCCCCTCCAGCCGGAGCACGATGAGACGATGGGCCAACTGGAGGTGAAGGGAGGCCGGGCAACGCAGGCGGAAAGGGACATCGACGAACTGATGCGCCGTGGACTGAGCCAGCTTGCGGACCGGATTGACACGCGCGGGGAAAACCTTATCGTGTTCAACCCGCTGAGCTGGCAGCGCAGCGGTCTGGTTAGGTTTCAGGTGGACACGGGAAGCACGCTCACAGACGTCGCTTCGAACAGCCTCGTGCCTTATGAGGTCGTCGAGGAGCGCGAGGACTATCAGACCATCCGCTTCTGGGCGCGAGACATCCCCTCCCTGGGCTACAAGGTCTATCGCCTGGGACGCGGACCGACGGTGGTGCGACGGTGGTGCCGGGGGGGTCGGAGCCGGAGAGCAATGTCTTTCAAAACAAGTTCTACCGCGTCACGCTCGACCCGACTCGCGGCGCCATCAAGAGCTTGTACGACAAGGAACTCGGGCGGGAACTTGTGGATGCCACCAGCCCGTATCTGTTGAACGAGTACCTCTACGTCACGGGCGGAGGAACCGAAAAGGGCCGCGGTGAAGGCGATGAAGCCACTCAGCTCATCCGCGTGGCTCGCCACCTGCCTTTCGCCGAGCTCACGGTGCATCACCCCGAACAAGGCCAGATCGTTTCCGTCGAAAAGACCCCGTGGGGGCACGTGGTGCGGCTGACCGCCAAGGCACTCAACACGCCCGAGATTAAAACCGAAATCTTCCTGCCCGACGATGAGAAACGCATTGAAATCCGTAACCGCATTCGCAAGGATTTGACCTACGCCAAGGAAGCGGCTTACTTCGCATTTCCTTGGGCAGCGACCAATCCCGCGTTTCGCTTCGACCTCGCCAACGGCTGGGTGGACCCGGAGAACGACCTGCTCGTGGGCGGAGCGAACGAGTGGTTTGCTCCCCAGAACTGGGTGAACGTAGATGACGGCACGGCGTCTCTCACCTTAGCGATTGTGGATGCACCCCTTGTCTCGCTGGGCGACATCAACCGCGGCCGCTGGCCTGCCAGATTCACAAAGGCTTCGTCCGCCGTGTTTTCGTATGCGCTGAACAATTATTGGCATACGAACACTCCGCCCGGGCAATCCGGCGGTTTCGTTTTTCGTTACGCCATCACGAGTTTGGCTCGATTCGAGCCCGAGAAGACTGCGCGCTTCGCTCGCGAGGCGCGCTCGCCACTGGAGGTCTCGTACCTTCGGGTGAGTGACAAGCGCCCGGCACAAGAAGGCAGGCCTGGAAGTCTTCCCGCCGGCGCTGCCAGCCTGGTCGAAGTCGCTCCCGAGAATGTGGTGGTAAGCGCGCTCAAGGGCGCCGAAGACGGTGAAGGGCTCGTCGTGAGAGTTCTGGAAATTGCGGGCAAGGCGGCTGAGGGGAACTTGACGTTCCCGCTGCTCAACATCGCATCGGCCAAAGAAGCCAACGCAGTCGAAGTCGCGGGCAAGGCGCTGAAGAGTGACACGCATAGCGTCCGCTTCAGCATCAGGCCACACCAGGTGCTGACCATCCGCTTGGCGACAAAGTAGGGGCGATTCGTCAATCGCCCCTACAAGCAATGGCACGGTTCTGTTAACATATCTGAGATGTACGACGAGATCGTGGCCGTCACCGAAAACCGACCTCTCACCGGCGGCCATTTCCTCTTGAGCCTTCATTCTCCGCGGCAGGCGCAGGCGGCGCGCCCTGGTCAGTTTGCCATGGTCCGGTTGCTCGGCCGCTCGGACGTGCTGCTGCGTCGGCCGATGAGCATCTACGACACCAAGCCGGCCAAGGCGCACGGGCGGAAGCGCCGGGGAGCCGAATCGCTCGAGGTCATCCAACTTCTCTACAAGGTTGTGGGGCGAGGCACGCGGCTGATGTCGGAACTCAAGCCGGGCGATTCAGTAGGGCTGCTCGCGCCGCTCGGTCACGGGTTCTTCGAAGAGGATTACCTGCCGCAGGCCAGAGCGGCCGACGAAGTCCTGCACGTGGCCGGGGGGATCGGGATTGCCGCTCTCCTGCTCGCGGCGAAGCAACTGGCGAAGGCTGGCTTCCGCCAGCGGCTGTTCTTCGGAGGGCGGACGAAGGCCGACCTGGTGGGCGTGGAACCGTTCAAGCCGCTCGTACACGGGATGGCGCTGGCCACTGAAGACGGCTCGCGCGGCCGGCACGGCTTTGTAACCCGGCCCCTGGAGGAATATCTCGCGCGCCATCAGGGGAAGAAATTTCTGCTGATGGTTTGCGGACCGTGGGCGATGCTCGAAGCGACAGTTGAACTGGCGAAGCAGTACGGCCACGCATGTCTCGTCTCTCTGGAAAACCGCATGGGCTGTGGTCTCGGCGTCTGCCTGGGTTGCTCCATCCGGGTCCACGGCGAAGGCCACGGAGCCTACGAACGCGTCTGTACGGAAGGGCCGGTGTTTTGGGCGGAGAAGGTGGCTTGGGAGAAGGAGAGCGTTCCCGAGAGATGAAGAGAAGTCAAATGTCGAGAGTCAAGAGTCGAAAGCTGGAACACAGAGAGAGCCGGCAAGAGAGAAAGGACACCCAACAGGCGATTTCTGCCTTCGCACCGCGCCTCGACACCACCATTGCCGGCGTGCATTTCCAGAATCCCGTGATGACGGCCAGCGGCACATTCGGCTACGGGCAGGAATTCGCGCATCTGATCGACCTGAACCAGTTGGGCGGCATCGTGGTCAAAGGCATCTCCGCCGAGCCCATGGCGGGCAATGAGCCTCCTCGCATTTACGAGACCGAGTCGGGAATGCTGAATGCCATCGGGCTCCAGAACGTGGGAGCCAAGAGATTCCTGGCGGAGAAGCTTCCCTTCCTTCGCACCCTCAAGGCGCGCTGCATTGTGAACGTCTTCGGGTACTCGACGGAGGAGTACGTCCGCTGCGTTGAGATTCTGAACAAAGGCGAGGGCATTGACGCTTACGAACTGAACATCTCTTGCCCCAACACGCAGCGCGGCGGGATGGTTTACGGCAACGACCCGAAACTCACCGAGGAGGTTGTGGCCGCCGCGAAGCAAGCCGCGCGTTTCCCCGTCATCGTGAAACTCTCGCCCAACGTCACGGACATCACCGTGACCGCCCGCGCCGCCGAAGCCGCTGGGGCCGACGCGCTTTCGCTGGTGAACACCTTCGTGGGCCTGGCCATTGACGTCGAAAGCCGTACGCCGCGCCTCTGGAATGTGACGGGCGGCCTTTCGGGACCGGCGATCAAGCCCGTGGCGTTGCGCATGGTTTACCAGACCTACCGAGCCGTGAAGATCCCCATCATCGGCATCGGCGGGATCGCAAGCGCGGAAGACGCCCTGGAGTACGTCATCGCCGGCGCGCAAGCCGTGCAGGTTGGGACGGCGAACTTCTATGCTCCCGGAACGTCCCTGCGGGTTGTCCAGGGTATCCGTGACTACTGCCAGCGGCACCGACTGCACTTCTCGGAACTCATTGGCAGCCTGAAAGCACCTGCACCCTAGCGGAGAGTTCCCAGGGATGTGAGATGCCACAGCGCCCCGCTGGGGACTCTGACTCCTACCTCCCGAATTGGCAACCTGTGTGCTCACTAGGGGCCGGGATGTGGTCGGGCCACGCCGGATGCCTTGTGGTTTCAACAGATTGGCAACCCACGGCACCCTGCTGGCCCGGAAAAAGATGGCTAAGTGGAGGCCTTTTGCGACACTGGCAGCAGGAGAAGTCCGCGGCGTTGCGGGACCCCAGACCAGGAGGAAGCCGGAGGCGGGCTGCTTGCTCAACCCTTTTCGCTTCAAGCAGTTTGCTCTGTGAGCTGGCTTCGATTGACACAACTCAGGCCCTCTGCTAGATTGAGAGATTGGGAATTTGCGCAAAGCACTTCTTCTCGCACGACGAGCACGGGTTTGGGGCGGTTTAGCCCTGGTTTCGGCACTTCTGGCGGCGCCGGGCTGCGCGGTCCGACGGACGACACGGATTCACCCTTCTCAGCTTCCCGCTCCCGCGCGCGAAGCCTCGGTGGCCGAACTCACCGCCCAGGTTAATGCGCAGAGCGAAGCCATCCGAACGCTTGTGGCTACGGTGGACTTGGAACCCACGGCGGGTTCGGTCTATTCGGGCGTCATCAAGGAGTACCATGACGTCAGGGGTTTCATCCTGCTGGAAAAACCCGCACTGATTCGCATGATTGGCCAAGCACCGGTGGTCAAGACCACCATCTTCGATATGGTCTCTGACGGCCAGGAGTTCCGGCTCCACATTCCTCCCAAGCAGAAATTCATTGTGGGAAAGACTGAGTTTCGCCGCCCGGCCAAGAACTCGCTCGAGAACCTGCGCCCCCAGCACATTCTGGACGCCCTGCTGGTTCCCCGCATGGATTCAACACGTGAGAAGTACGTGGAGGAGGAAGCCGAGGACGGCTGGTCGAGATACTACGTGGTGACCGTCCTCGAGCCCCGAGAAGATGGGGAACTCACCCTGAAGCGCAAGGTCTGGTTTGACCGCGCCACCCTCGAAGTTGCCCGCCTGCAACTCTACGGGCCCCGCGGCGCCTACATCGAGGACGTGCACTACTCGGACTACCGTGATTTCCAGGGAGTACGTTACCCTGCCCGGCTGGAGATCAACCGGCCCATCGAGGACTACCGCTTGTCCATCACCATTGTGAAGGCGACGTTCAACCAACCCATTGCCCCGGAGAAGTTTGAGTTGAAGCAGCCCGCGGGCGCTCAGTTGATCGAGCTCGGTGCCGCGCGCGGGCCGGAGGTTCCCCGTGGTCAATAGGATGGTGGTCGCCAACATTCTCCACCGGCCGGTCCGGACGGCCGTGAGCATCCTGGCCGTGGCGATTGAGGTCGGCATGGTGATGATCGTGGTGGGCCTGACCACCGGGCTGCTGCACGAGACGGCCAAGCGCGTGGAGGGTGTGGGCGCCGACATCCTGGTGCAGCCCCCGGGGGCCTCGTTCTTCTTCGGCCTGACCCAGGCTCCCATGCCCATCAAGATAGGTGACCGGCTGACAGAGATTCCCCGGGTCGCGGCGGTGGCGCCGGCGCTGTTCCAGTTCAACTCCACCGGCGGGCTCAACATCATTTACGGCATCGACATGGCCAGCTTCGATTCGGTGACGGGTGGGTTTGTGTATCACTCCGGAGGGCCGCTGGCCGCGCCTTACGACATCCTGGTGGACAACTGGTTCGCCAAGGCGAATCGCGTGAAGGTCGGCCAGACCCTCAACTTTCTGAACCACGATTTCCGGGTGGCCGGCATCGTCGAACACGGGAAAGGCGCGCGGCTCTTTATTCAGCTCAAGACGGCTCAGGAACTCTCCGGCGCCTACGACAAGGCTTCCATCTTTTTCGTAAGGTGTTCGGACCCGGGATACACCGAGCAGGTCGTCAACTCGATTCACCAGTTGTTGCCCCGCTACCAGATCCTCTCGGTGAAGGAATACATGTCGTTGATGACCTCCAACAACATGCCCGCGTTGAATGCCTTCATTACCGCCATGATCGGGGTAGCAGTAGCCATAGGCTTTCTGGTGATTTTCCTCTCGATGTACACCACGATTACGGAGCGAACGCGAGAGATTGGAATCTTGAAGTCGCTGGGGGCTTCGAAGACCTATATCATTGAGGCGATCCTGCGGGAAGCCAGCCTTCTCGCAGTGATTGGGGTCGTAGCTGGTTACCTCTGTGCGGTGCTTGCCCGAAAGATCGTCCTGGCAGCTTTCCCCACTCTCTCGGTGGATCTTACGATCGAGTGGGCCGCCTGGGCGGGACTGCTGGCCATGGTGGGCAGCTTGATCGGCGCCTTCTACCCGGCGCTACGCGCCGCCCAGCTTGACCCGGTGGACGCGTTGGCGTATGAATGAGGAGAGGAGTCAGAAGTCAGGAGTCAGAAGCACATCGGCCAGCGGCACCGAGTCGCCGCGCACTGGCAACTGACGACTGAGAACTGGCAACTGTTCCAATGGAACCGATAATTGCCACTCAGGATCTGAAGAAGATTTACCGCCTCGGTAGAGTGGAAGTTCCAGCGCTGCGCGGGGTGGACTTGGTGGTTCAGGAGGGCGAATTCCTCGCCGTCGTGGGACCGTCGGGTTGCGGCAAATCCACCTTGCTGCACATCCTGGGCGGCTTGACCCCTCCGACCTCCGGCAGCGTGCTGGTGGACGGGAACGACTTCTCCATCATGGGCGACACGGACCGCACGCGGTTTCGGCGGCACAAGATTGGCTTCGTTTTTCAGCGCTTCAACCTGCTCCCCACCCTGACGGCCCGCCAAAACATCATCATTGCTCAACATATTCAAGGCAATGGATTCAACCCGCACCGCTTCGATGCGGTGGTGGACATGCTGGGCATCCGCGAGAAGCTGGAGTGCAAGCCCTTTGCCCTCTCGGGCGGCGAGCAGCAGCGGGTGGCCATTGCCCGCGCCGTGATTTGCGAGCCCAAGATGCTGCTGGCCGACGAACCCACGGGAAACCTGGACACAGAAAATTCGCAGATTGTGCTGAACATGATGCGGGCGCTGAACCGCTCCTTCCGCCAGACCATCCTGATGATCACGCACAACCCCGAAGCCGCCGCGGTAGCCGACCGCGTGGTGCGCATGCGGGACGGTCGCGTCGTTTCCGATTGATTCTTGCCGCGTTTCCCGCTATTTTCTCCAGACGTGGGCCGATGACCGAAAGCACCGAACTGCCAGACCGGACCATTCCGCAATCCGAAGCACCCGCGGGAGTCAGCCCCCTCCGCCGCGCGTGGGGGAAAATCAAATCGGCTCTGGTCCATTCAGTCTTCTGGGCTTACGAACGCGGCACCTGGCAATACGATCTGATCGTGCTGGCCATTCTGGCTTTCATCTTCCTGAGTCCGCGGTCCTGGTTCGAGGACCGCCCTACGCTCCAGTTGACCGACCTTCGGCACAAACAGGGCGTCGTGGAGGTTGGCCATGGCAAAGACGGCTGGAGCTATCTGGTGGATGCGCGGTTGGTCGAGTCGCTGGCGCCGCAGAAACCCGAGGACGCCATTCGCGAGATTATCCGCCTGCGCGTGCAAAAGCCCTTCACGCTCAAGTCGGTTGATCCGTACCGCGACCGGAACAACGTAATCCTGGGCTATACGGTGGTCGTCGTCCTACAATGAAACGCCAGCCCCTGATATGCGGGCGGCACGCCCAGGCCACGGGGACCGGCCTGGGAAATGGGCCCACGTGAACCAAGCACCTCGCTCACTCCTGACTGCTGTCGCCCTGGCATTGGTGTTGCTCGCGGCCGGCATCCCATCCCGCGACGCTGCCGCCAGCCCGCGCAAACGCAAACTCCCCCCTGACCTGACCGAGATCCTCTCCCGGATGAACGACTCTGCCAAGAACTTGAAGACCATTTCCGCCGACCTCGAGTACACCAAGGTCACCGTGATCGTGGATGATAAGTCCACGGAAACGGGTCGGCTCTTCTTCCGCAAGAGCAAGAATCCCGAGATCCTGATTAACATCGCGAAACCCGAAGCCAAGACCGTCTTGTTCAGGAAGAACAAAGCGGAAATCTTCATGCCCAAAATCAACCAGATCCAGGAGTACGACTTGGAGGAACGCAGCGGGCTTATCGAGCAGTTCCTGCTGCTGGGCTTCGGGACGGAGACCGACAAGCTGAGGAAGGACTACGACGTCAAGTTCGTGACCGAAGAAGATATGGACGGCGACACGACGGCGGTCCTGGAACTGACGCCGCGCTCTGAAAGCACCGCAGCCCAACTCACCAAGATTCATCTGTGGGTCAGCGAGGAATCCTGGCTCCCCGTCCAACAGAAGTTCTTCCAGCCCGGCGGCGACTACTTCGTGGCGCGCTACACCGCCGTCAAAGTCAACCGCCAGCTTCCTTCTTCCACCTTCCAGCTTCCCGCCGCCAAAGACGCTAAGCGCGTCAAGATGAACTAGCTCTTCTGGAATCTGCCCTCTGAAATCTCTGATTCTCCCCGCCGCGCCAGCGCACACTCATTCTTCGAATCCCTGCCTCACCCGCGGCCTCTACGTCCTGCAACGCAAGGCGCCGGAGAGGCCCTGCCTACGCTATCAAGATAGCCAATCGGCAAGCGACCGTCGGCAATCATCAATCCGGAGTTCAGCTTCGCTTTTTTGTCAAAGCTGGTATGTGATAGGAAAAAGGGCACATACCAGCTTCGCTTCGCGAAATCAGCCCCTCTTTGTTTTCAATGACATACCAGCTTCGGTCCGTCTGTGGAAAACGTAACTGGATTATTTTCTGGCACATACCAGCTTCGCTGGCGCATATCCGTATTTATAGGCGCAGCGGAATTGCGGGTCATTTTCGAGGTTCCAGAGTCTCGCCTGCCCTGCTTCCGCTCTCATTGGTTGCCACTCCGCCTCCGGTGTGAGCATGCCAGGCACCTCTTATTCAAAACCGTAGTCTAGCACACTTGTCATCAAAAGTCAAGAGAAAAACGCGCGCGGCGCCCCGGCGAGAAAGTGCCCGACAGGAGTGACGAGGGCACGCCGGACTCGTGACGCTCGGCGCCGCCTGCCGTTCGGATGGGGACGCAAAGGCCCGCAGGGCCGATCCTGCAGAGCGGGATAAACCAAGGCGTCAGAGTCTGTGTGAAAACTACGCTTCAGAACCTGTAGCGGCGGTGTCTCAGCGCCGATCTTACTGAAAATCCAGGAGCACCGATGGGGACATCGCCGCTACACCAGAGTTTTCACACAGACTCTTCAGCCGTGCCGCAAGCCACGCTCCACCCCTGGTCCATGGGCTTCAGCCCCTGAAAGCACCCCCCTCCCGCATAGCGGGACGATATCGAGAACATTTCGCCCGTCCGCTACGTACATGTAGGCAGGTGTAGTGTGCATGGAGCGCGAGACGCCTGGAACCACAAGGGGGAACAGATGAACCTGCGAATGACGAAGCTGCGCCTGCTGGCTGCGCTGGTGGCGGCGCTCGGCGCCGCCGCTTGTTACAGTGACGGCGGCTTGCCGGTGGGCGAGTTGCAGACGGAGTCCCGGTCCGTCAAGCTCGGCGACGCCAAGTCGGTGCGAGCCGAGATTCACATGGGAGCCGGCGAGATGAAACTAACGGGCGGCGCGCGCGAGTTGCTGGAGGCGGAATTCTCCTACAACGTCGCCCGGTGGAAACCCGAGGTGGAATACAACGTAAGCGGCGAGCGCGGCTTCCTCACCATTCGGCAGCCCGAACGGTCCGGCGGTTCTATGGGCCCGCGTCAGTATCATTGGGACCTGCACTTCAACAACAAGGTCCCGCTGGAGCTGAGCGTAAATATGGGGGCGGGGAAAGCGGAGCTTACGCTGGGTTCACTGGCGGTGAGCAATCTTGACCTCAACCTGGGCGTCGGCGAGGCCATCGTGGATCTGACCGGCGACTGGAAGAACGATCTCGCTGCCAGCATCAAGGGCGGCGTAGGCAAAGCCACCGTGCGCCTGCCGCGCGAGGTCGGCGTCGAGGTCCACACCAAGCACGGCCTCGGGGAGGTCCGAACCGGCGAACTCCGCAAGCAGAACGGCGCCTACGTCAACGAGGCCTACGGAAAATCCCCCGTCACCCTGCGCGTGAATGTGGAAGGCGGTATCGGCGAGATTAACCTCGAGCTCGCCGAAGCCCCGCCCATCATCTGAACCCACGCGAGCCCGCGGCAGGCTGGCGCAGAAGGGCACGACTTCAGTCGTGCCCTTTCACGACGGCGGTCGTGGACCGCCGCGCCCTGGCGGGATAAACCCGCCGCGACAGCAAGCGATCGGATCGTTGCTCGTCGTTTTCAGCAAAACGCGCTATCACGGAAATCTGCCCCCGCTCACCCGCAAGACTCCCCATCAGCGCTTCGAGCTATCGGGTTCGGTGGAGCGCTGCTAGAATGGCTAGCATCGCGTGCTGAGAATTCTCGGGCGGAGTGTGCTGATGAAGGTTGCCGCAGTGCAGATGGATGTAAAGATCTTGGAGAAGCAGCGCAACCTGGGAAAGATTCTCGAGAACCTGGAGGCCGCGGCCCGCGCGGGCGCGAAGCTCGTGGTCTTCCCCGAGTGCGCGCTGACCGGCTACTGCTTCACCAGCCGCGCAGAGGCTGGGCCGCTCGCCGAAACGGTTCCCGGTCCGTCCACCGAGAAGCTGGCGGCCGCGGCGAAGGCTCTCGACTGCACGGCGGCAGTGGGGCTGCTCGAGCGCGAGGGCGACCGCATGTACAACGCCGCGGCCGTGGTCGACCCGCAAGGAATCCTCGGCACCTACCGCAAAATGCACCTGCCCGGTCTCGGCATCGACTGGTTCAACGCGCCGGGCGACAAGCCGTTTCCTGTGTTCGAAACCGCGCACGGGAGAATCGGCATCAACATCTGCTTCGATTGCAGTATTCCGGAGGCCGCGCGAGTGTTGAAGCTGAAAGGCGCGCAGCTCCTCGCCATCCCCACGAATTGGCCCTGGGGTTCAGATTCCTGGCAGCACACGCCCGAGGTGCGCGCCATGGAAAATCATTTCCACGTGGTAGCCGCAGACCGCGTGGGCGAAGAGCGCGGTTTCCGATTTTCCGGGCACTCGAAAATCGTCGATTTCTTCGGGAAGGTTCACGCCGAGGCCGGTGAGACTGAAGAGAGCATCCTTTACGCCGATCTCGATCTGGCCGCCGCGGATTCAAACCGCGTGGTGCGCGTGCCGGGCAAGTGGGAGTTTGACCGCATCGCCGCGCGGCGTCCCGAAATGTATGGGCCGATTACGGAGCCGAATGCCCGCTGACCGCCGAGAGCCGTTTTCAAATGCGATCGGTTTTGTTTGTGCCGTCGGCTGCTGGAGAAGCTGGGAGACTATCCCTGGTCGAGTCGGAGGTTCCGCAACTTTGCACGAAAACCCACGGCCCGGAAGGGACTGACCGAGACACCCAGCTTGTTTCGCGTCGGGTCCGAGTCGAACGGCCAATCACTGCTTGACGTGCTGGAAGACCAGTGGCAACGTCGTGCCGCCTTGCTTCCACTCCCCGGCAATCTCGGAGTTCTCTTTGTTCATCTTCCCGTCGTAGGTGCCCTTTATAGGCTCACTCTCGAAGTGTAGCGCCGGCTCTTCGTAAGTAATCGTCGTGACGGGAATGCCCGTGGCATTCTGGTCCGGACTGTCGAGCGTCGCGGCGAGGCTGCCGTCTTTTGCCTGGGTAACGTGGAGGACCACCCGCAGCTTACCTTGCATTCCTGCTTCGAGCGTGCCCTCCCAATCGCCCACCACCGCCGGGGCTTTCTCTCCCCGGGCGAGACTGGGCAGGAGAGCCAATCCCAGGGCCAGGGACAGTCCCCCCAACGCCAACTGCCGTACACATATCTTCATAATCAAACTCCTCCCCATGAATTCTCGGTCTGCTCCCCTCGCGGCTGAACATTTCCAAATAGCCGCCGCCTTCGGAAGGCGGGTGGCATGCTTCAGCCCCACCCCTCCGGATAATCCCAATCGTCTGTCGCGAGGGTCCTAGCCGCTCAGCAGGCCGGGCGAGACCGCCGCATGACGGGCGCTTCGGGGGCGAGATCCCGCTGCGGTATCTCCGGGTGAGTCACAGTTTACCCGGAATTTCCATTACCCACTTCCCGCCGACCGAAAGCGTACGCCTAACCGCCAGCGAAGGCAATCGGTGGCCGAGACTCATAACGGAAATCCGGGTTCAAACCATTACCTGGAGGGCTGAAGGCAAGACCTCGATTGTCTGGCAACGGAGCGTGAGGACCTCTCCATCCACCATGACATCCACGGGGCCGTCGAGATAGAAGTCAACACGCTTCGCCGCCCGGCGCGAAGCCAGAGGGTGGTTCAGGTGCGAGCCGTCGTAGAGGGTATGGAGATTGCGCAGGAGGCCGATGCGCCCGATGGGCCCCCAGCGCACGTATTCGATCAGGCCGTCGCCGGTATCAGCCCGGGGCGCGATCATCATCGTGCGGCCGGTGAACTTGCTGTTGTTGAAGGTGAGGAAGAGACACGGCCGGCGGTCGATTTCCGGCTCGCCGTCTAAGCTGTGGGGAAAAGCACGCCGGTCGAGCCGGACCAGGCAGGTGAAAACTCCCAAAAGATACCCCAGATGTCCCCAGCGCTTGTACTTCCGGTTGGTCACCGCCGCGGCGTCGGCCGCAAAACCCACGCTCAGCAAGTTGATGTAGTGAATGACGCCGTCGCGATGGGTCAGGCGCAGGACGTCACAGGGACGCGACCGGCCTTCCAGCAGCGCCTGCGTGGCGTACTCCTGCGCCCGCTCGGTGGTGAAATCGCGCAGAAACGAGTTGCCGGTGCCGAGCGGCAACATGGCCAACGTGGGGTGTTCGCCACCGGCGCTCTCGGCTCCCGGAAATAGCCCGTTAATGATTTCGTAGGAGATTCCATCGCCTCCCACGGCCAGGAAGCGGCGGTAGCCTTTTTGGAAAGCCTCTCTCGCCAATGCAATGCCGTGGCCCGCAAAGCGGGTTTCCACCACCTCTAGTTTCACCCCGGCTGCGCGCAAGCGGTCCAAGGCCGGGCCCGCCAGCGTGCCGCACCGTCGGTGCCCCGCCACCGGATTGACGACGGCGAAGAATGTGTCCGTCACAGCTTCACCACAGCCGTCTCGCGGTCGAGCTTGCCCCGGAGGGCTTCCGCCAGGACGCCGCGCTTGATCTTCATCGAAGCCGTCCGCGGGAAGTCCTCATCCCAGATGACATAACCGCTGACGCGCTTGAAGTCTGGTAGGCAGCGGTTTCGTGCCGCCAAATCCGCGCGCAAGGCTTCCGTAAACTCCTTCCCCGCATCGAATCGCAGCACGATGATCAATTCTTCGGCGCTGAGGGTGCGCGCCGGCCAGATATAGTTGGCCGCGAAAACGCAGAGTTCCTTGACGGCGAGGCCCTCGAAACTGTTCTCGATGTCTTCGGGATAGACGTTCTTGCCGCCTTCGGTAACGATCATGTTCTTCACGCGCCCGTAGAGATGCAAGTGGCCCGCGGCGTCCAGGCGGCCCAGGTCGCCGGTCAGGAGCCAACCGTCTTGGATGGTTTCGCGGGTCAACTCGGAATCATCCAGATAGTGCGACATCACCGTCTTCGAGCGCACGGCAACTTCGCCGACGCCCTCCGCGTCGGGATCGACAATCTTCAACTCCATCCCGGGCAGCGGCTTGCCTACGGTGTCGGCCCGGAAGGGTTTGAAGTCGTTCAAGGTGATGGCCGTGCCCGCTTCCGTCAGACCATAGCCGTTGGCAACCGGGATTCCCAGGTCGTAGAAGAATTGCAGGGTCGAGGGCTCCATAAATGCGCCGCCCCCGAACAACGCTCGCAGCTCGCCGCCGAACGCTTGGTGCACCTGGCGAAGAAGCAGGCGGCTCAATTTGAGATTGGGTCGTTTGCGCGTCAGCATCCGGTTGAGCCCGATGAGGCGGTTCAAGATGAATCTCCGATACGGCGGCAGGGCGTCGAATCTGGCGCGCAATCCCCTCTCCAAGTTCGTGAGCACCATCGGGACCAGGCCCAGGTAAGTGATCTTGTAGCGCGGGAAGGCGTCCCGTATGTACTCCGGCCGCAGAGTGCGCAGGTGCACCACGGCCGCGCCGCAAGTGAAGGGACCGATAAAGCCGACCATGAAATCAATGGCGTGGTTGGTGGGCAGGATGCTCAGGTATCGCACGCCCGGCCAAAAGGGGAACAGCGCGGTCAAGGCCCTGCACTGTTCGAGGTAGTTCTCGTGCGTGAGTACGCAGCCCTTGGGCCGGCCGCCCGTGCCCGAGGAATAGACAATGCAGGCCACGTCAGTCCGCGCGCGCGGCACAAATTGTGGTTCACCACTGGTCCGGCACTCTTCCCAGCGTCCGGCTCCCGCGAGATCAGCGCCGGCAGGCGCCTCGGTCACCAAGACTGTCTTGGCGCCCAGATCTTTGAAGCCCTCCGCCTGCATCATCGCGCGCCAGAGGTGATGTTCGATAATAAGCACCTGAGCCTTGCTGTGCGCCAGGAGTTGGAACTGTTCGCGGGCGGTCAGCTTGTAGTCGAGGGGCACCAGCACCCCGCCGCGATAGAAGATCGCGTAGGCCGAAATGAGCCATTTCGATTGGTTGGTCAGGACGATGGCGGCACGATCGCCCGGCGCGAATCCCCGGTCTTGAAGACCGCGCGCCAGGGGCAACGCCGCCTCTTTGAATTGCCGGTAGGTGAGCCGACAGTTTTCGCGCTCGCGATCGGCCTCGATCAGGCAAGTCTCATCGGGCCAGCGCTCGAGCGCCTCCCGCAGCGCCGCGCCCAGGGAACTATATTGGCTGAGATCCAACATGCTCGGAAGGAAAAGCTGGTTGTCTTTCAATCCTCAATCGCCCGATCACTCAATCCTCTGGTGCCTCTGTGGCCTTCACAACCGGGCCTGGATGCGCTCGGCAAGCGTGCGAAAGTCGCTCACCCCTTGCATCTCGTAGTCCGGCAATTCGATGTTGAAGTGGTGCTCCAGCCGCGTCAGGAGTTCGAGCGCCTGAAGGCTGTCGATTTTGAGCTTCTTGAAGAAGTCGTCGTCGGGCGAAAGCTGCTCGCGCGGCACCTTGAAGTGCACCGCCGCCAGGCTCAGGATTTCCTCCAGCGTTTGCTCTGGTGTGGGCATATTGAATTACCTCAACCTACCGCGCATAAGCACAAGGAAGCATGGAGTTTGAGCGCGGTTCCTCGTGGTGCGGATCGCCCGACAAAGGCTGCGAGGACACTAGCGGCAGAATTCACGGGCGTGCGCCGGGCTCCAACCCACGACCACCCAGGTGACGTTCCCAACGCCCTCACCCTCCTTAACGCCGAACCCGATTCGCCCGTAGTAGTGAAGAGTGGCATCCGCCGGCATCCACTGAGATTTCTGTTCTTCTACAACATTGTCCGGCTTGCCGTATTTACTTACAATACTCTGCAGCTTTGGCTGGGGTTCAGGCACAAGGACAGGCGCCCAGAGTTCACATGGAAGTGCTTCCTTTGCCACCTGTAGCTTTGGCTGCATGTCCTTGAAAAACCGCTCACCGAAAAACGCTTTGTCAGAAAGTATCTTCTCTGCGATCACAAATGCTTTGGGCGTGGGCGCTTGCACAGCCGCGGCCAGCCAAACAAAAGTCACCTTCCCGTCGGTTTGACTAGTCGGAACCCCTAGCCACAAGGGTTCATAGTGGTAGGCCATTACCTCCTTTGGCTCGGCGAGTCCTGCTACTCTTATCCCGGTCTCCCTTCTCTCGGTCTTGTCAGGCTTTCCATATTTCTTCTCAATCTCGCTGATATTAGGCTGATATCCTTCTGGCACAGCCATACCGACCCCTTCTTTGACGGCCGCGTTTCCGCTTGCCATAAGGCCAAAGAATCTGGTGAGTCTCAGAGCGAATTCCTCGGGAAAGAAGGTAGTGTCAAGCAGGATTCTTTCGCCCCTCGATTGAACGGCTCTCTTGTCTTCCGAAAGGATCTTAGCTTCGCACCGCTGCTGACAACCCTGCAACTGCAGAGTAAACAATCCCAGTATGGCCACCGTCACTATTCTCCGTGACGATTTGTTACCTTTCATGGCTACCCCCACTCCCGCTATGGGAGATAAGGCAAGGCGTCGGTGCTCTCCACGAATTTGCGTAAGCCCGCCTCTACCGCGGGTCGCGAGAACAGCTCACAGAAAAGTTCGATTTCCTGGCGCAACTCCACGTAGGGGATGGGCTTCATGAAGCGCTTCGCCGTGATAGCGGTCTGCCGGTCGAACTTCCCGATTTGCATGGCGGTCACGCGCGCTACGGCAAGTGCCTGCCCCTCAGCCACCACCTGGCTGACCAGCCCGACCGCGTGGGCTCTTGTGGCATTGATGCTGCGGCCGGTCAGCAACAGGTCGCGCACCACGGCGTTCCCCAAGTCGCGCTTCAGCCGTGGGATGCCACCGAAGCCGGGAATCAGGCCCAACCGCAGCTCGGGAAAACAGAAGCGCGCCATCTTGTCAGCGATGATCAAGTCGCACACCATAGCCAGTTCCAGCCCGCCGCCGAAGGTCACGCCGTGCACCGCGGCGATGGTCGTGAGTGGCGAGGCGTCGATCACGTTGAGCACGCGGTGGATGCGCTCCAGGAAGCTGCGCACTCCCGCTGCGCGCTCCGCCGGAGGCATTCCCTGCGAGCGGGAGTAAAGCTCGCGCAAATCGGCGCCCGCGCTGAACCCCGACTCCAGCGTGCTGTAGATAATCAAAGCGTGCGCCTCGTCGCCGACCGCCTGCAAGGCCTCCACGAAGCGCTCCAGGTCTTCCAGCGTAGCAGAGCCAATCTCGTTGCAGGGCTCGCGGTCGAGCGCCAACTCCACGACGCCGTCGGCCAACGTCCAGGAAAGCGTGGTCCCTTGGAATGTTGTCATGCTTCCCTCTTGGCTCTCTCCGCCTCGACGGATGTACCTTCCGCAGACGCCTTGCGGTAGAGATCTTCAATCTCTACCCGCAGCCACGCCGCGATGGCCTCGCGTTTCAGTTTCCCGTTAGTCGTCAGCAAACCGTTCTCGATTGTGAACGGCTCCGGGTGAATGTGAAACGCGCGGATGCGCTTATAGTGTGGCCATTGCGGATTCACGTTTTCTAGAACCTTCCCCACCTCGCCCCGAGTCACATCGCCGGTGATGATCGCGGCCAGAAAGCTCCGGCCGTGGCCCACAACCAACACTTGCTTGGCTGCCGGAAGAGCCCTACCGAGCATTTCCTCCAAGGGCTCGGGCGCTATGTTATGTCCCGAACTCAGTATAATCAAATTCTTGACCCGACCGGTGACGGCCCAGTTGCCGGCCTCGTCGACGTCCCCCTGATCGCCGGTACGGAACCAGCCGTCGCTGAAGGCTTGTGCGGTAGCTTCGGGCCGGTTCCAATAGCCCGGAAAGACGTTAGGCCCACGCACCAGGATTTCGTCCGCCTCCCCCCGTCTCATCTCGATTCCGTGAATCGCCGGCCCCACGCGGCCCGGCGTCACGTGATGAGGATGGTCCATGGTGCAGATGGCCGTGGTTTCGGTCAGCCCGTAGACCTGCAAGACGGGCAAGCCCAACATCATGAAGAAGAGTTGGGTTTCCTTGGCCAGCGGCGCCGAGCCGCAGATGATGGCCTTGAGACTTGGTCCGATCCTCTTTCGGATGGCGCGAAACACGAGAGCCCGGGCCAGGGCCAGACGGAGACTGTCCAAAGGCCCAGCCCCGCCTGCCTGCCTGCGAAACCAAGCCGCCTCGCCTCCCTCAAAAAGCGCCTGAGCTGCGCCGCCTGTCTTCCGAATCTGCTCTTCGATGTTGGCGCGGATTCTCTCCAACACGGCCGGGACATTGAGGAAGTAGTTGGGCGCCGCCCCCCGCATCTCATCGGCCAGCTTGGTCAGGTCGGTGGAAAGCGTGAGGATGCTGTCTCGCGTCAAGCAAGTGAGCAACAGGATCCACGAACCGGCGAAGCAGGTCGGGAGGTAGTGGAACACGCGGTCCGGCACGTCGCGCGGACCCATCAGCAAATCCAGACGGGCGTTGGTGCAGGAAAGCATGTGGCCAACGTTGCCGACGTTCAGGACGACCCCTTTGGGCTCACCGGAAGTGCCCGACGTATAAATGAGCGTGATCGGGTCGTCGTCCGCTAGGGCTGCCGGAGCGCCACTCTCCTTCTCGCCCCTGGCCACCGCCAAGAATACCTCGTCGAGCAGGTACGCACGTGGCGCCTCGGGCCAGCTCTGCGTGACGCCTTCACCTAGCGCTGCATCGCCGCAGATAATGAGCGCCGGGGAGCAGTCCTTCATCATGCCCACCAGCTCCCGCGGCGCCTGGCGCGCGTAGAGGGGCACGACGATGATCCCCTCGGCCATGATGGCCAGATCCACGGCCGTCCACCGCACGCTGTTCGGAGCGAGCAACGCGCAGCGGTCGCCCTTCTTCAAGCCCGCCCGTCGCAGGAAAGCGCGCGCCGCCTGAATCAAAGCCAGCAACTCGCCGGAAGTCGTGGGCATGATTCGGCCGTCCCGCACTTCCTGGAGGACGGGCCGGTCCGGCGTCTGGCTAAGGCGCTGAAAGATGTTCTCGAGAAAGTTCATCGTCCAAGATTGTTGAAACGCCAAACGATCCGGTCAATGAATCAATGGCTCAATGACTCAATCGTGCACTTCTCTGCGCTTCCACAGCACTCTCGTAATCCTCCATCAACTTGCGCAAGGTGGCGCTGAGCGGAGACAGGTAATCCTCCCAGGAACAAATCCCGCGGCGCACCGGAAATTCCGGATAGCGCCACTGGAGGTGCTGTTCGAAATAGACTCCCATGCGGGCCATCACCTTGAGGTTTCTGGCCACCGTCCGACCGATACCGTCGCGGATGGCCTCGCCGTCGGTCCGGAGCGTTTCCATCACCGCCAGCAGTTTCTCTTCGAGCGCCGGATCATCCACGTCCAGCAGCAAGTGTTCGTGTCCTCGCTCGCGCATCAGATTGCGGATCCGCTCGTCCATGGTGACGCCGGCGGAGGGCACCAGCGCCGGCATGGAAGTAACAATCCCGTGATAGCGGGACGAGACCATCAGGTGGCAGGCGCGCAGGATGCTTACGAGCTGATACATGTCGTGCTGGTCGGAAGTGAAGACCGGCACGCCGCCCAAGAGTTCGGCCATCCGGTGGCAAGCCTTCGTGTCCAGCCGTTCCATCGCAGCCAGCACCACCATGACGCCGTATTTCTCGCGAAAGGCATCGACTGCCTTGGCCAGGGCGGTCAGATAGTGGTTATAGGCGGCCACCGCTTTCGGCCCCCAGGTGTGGAAGTAAATGGTGCGGTACTGGCTCTCGTGGTAGGCCCCAGCCAGCGTGCGGGCGGCCAGCTTGAACAGGGACGGTCGCACCGGCCACCAGAACGGGTTGATGGGGCAAACCACCAACACGGTTTTTCTTCCATCCCAGCCTGCTTCCCGCAGCGCTTTTTCGCCATACTCCGGCCCGAGGGGCTCGAAGGTCCAGGCCGTGTCTGTGCCGCGCTCGGTGGAAACACCGAGTTTGCTGAGCACAGCCATCGACTCTTCGTTACGGGTAATGATGAGTGATTGCCCGCAAAAGCGCCGGACCATGCGCGTCAGAAAGGGGTCCATGGTGCCGGCTTCGGCACCGTAGCCCACCGAAAGCTTGTTCATGGCCGCGGCGATGCCCAGCGAGCCGATCATCATCGTCGTGAGGGCGTTGGCGAACTTGCTCTTGAACATCGAGCCTTCACACGCCACCACGCCGTCATGGCGAGGCACTTCGCGCGCGAGAAAAGGCGGGTAAACATCGGGGAGCTTCACCTGCCGTGTTCCGGCGAAGTAGCCGCGCGAGCGGTCGAAGTTCTGCGTCATCACGCTCAACTCGACGTTCTCCGCACCCAGGATATGGCGGATCTGCCGGAGCATCTCTTCCACGCGGACATCGGCGCCGGTGTTGCGCGTGCCATTGTAGCCGGCGAAAAGGAGCTTCAACTTCTCGCCCGGCTTCCAGGGCTGGCCAGCGCCCAGCATCCACTTGAGCTTGGCACGCTCAATGATGCTGGCGACCCAGAGTTCCAGCACCAGATCCATCATGCTAGTGGCTCTCCCCGGCAGGCCAGTCCCGGTAGGAGTAGGTGAAATGCCCCTCCTTGCTGAACTTCAATAGTGGGTAGCTATATTGAGAAAACGGCGCCGGCGTGTGCCCGGTTTCGGAGACTACCCGCGTGTTGTCGAACACCGTGTTATAGACCAGGTAGGGCAGAAAAACTCTAAGCAAAGATGCACTATAGCCTATAGCTGTTCCACGCCGGTTGGCCAAGCGGCTGACCACCCGAGTGAAAAGCCCCTCCAGGCCGGGGGCAAAAAGGGGCGCTAGTCTTCTCTGCGCCCGAGCCAAAGCGCCCGTAAGCTCGCGGTAAGTCTCGGAGCCGGTCCCCGAGGAAAGATGATACGTGTCGTAGCTGGGTTTCTCTTTCTGATGCAGGGTCACGATCGAATCGGCTACAAAATCCACATTCACGATATCCAGCCGGTCGTCGGACCGGAAAGGCAGCACGGGCAACCCGGCCAGGAAAACGAAGGCGCGCACCATGTCAAACTGCGTCGTCTCGGCACGCCGGCTGTCGCCCAAGATGATGCTGGGGCGAAAGATGGTATGAGAGATATCGGCCAGGAGTTCGTGAACCATGTGTTCCGAGAATTTCTTCGTGCGGGCATAGGGATCGTAATCGGAACGGTCCCAGTCGATGGCCTCGTCCTCGCGGACCAGTTCATTCTGGCGATGTCCCGCCACCGCCACGGTGCTGACGTGGCTGAAGCGCCGTAGGCCGTGGTCAGCATGGGCACGCCGCGCCAGGTTGATCACTTCCAGCGTCCCCCGCAGGTTCACGTTCAGGCAGCTCTTTTCGGATTTGCGGTTAAGTGATGCAGCGCAGTGGATAACCGAGTCGGTCGTCTGCACCAGGCGACGGTAATCATCTTCCCCCAAACCAAACCGCCGGTCAGTCAGATCGCCGCGAAAAATGTTGATCCGCGACCTGAGGAAGTCATGGAAACGCGGAAAATCCAGATGGAGTTGCAGCGCGTGCCACAACCGGACCTCCGCCTCATGGTGGTCCTTGGCCCGCACCAGAAGGTTGAGTGAGCCGCCGTAACCCTCTAACAGGTTGGCAGCCACGTGCGCGCCCAGATATCCCGTTGACCCAGTGATGAAATCCGCCATCGCCGTAGGGCGCTATTCTAACTTGAAGACGGCGGGCCATACATCGTGTTTTTTCAGTGCGTTAGCTGTCGAGTGCGGAACGACCCCTGCACCGGGATCTGGGCGACCGGTGTGCCTCCCACGTTGGCGGCCCGGGAATGGGTCTTCACATGCGCGAGGTTGGACAGCCGCAGAACCGCGACCCGCCCTCTGCAGTCTGTTCCCTGTTTGCTGGCTTTGTGCCTCTGTGTCTCGGTGGCTAGCTCTCGGCGGCGGTATCGGAGGACGCGTCGAGGTGGAACGTACGCGCGGGGCCGGTTTCGACCGGCCGGCCCTCGATCAGGGGATAAGTCCACCTGCGCAGGGCCGGAACGTGAATGTTGATCCAGTACTCCCACCAGTCAATCGCATGGGGGTCGTAGCAGAAGGCTTCCTTCTCTTCAGGTGGCAGGGCAGCGGAGAGTATCTCGATGTTCTGCGCTTCAAAAACGTGCTCGTTGTGGAGGATGAAGGGCTCATAGAGCTCAATCAGCTTCTCCACGCGCTCCAGGTCGCGTTCTTTACGGACGAGTGAAGAGTAGGCAAAAGGAATCGGTGAGCTGAGCCGCCGCAAGGCGCGCACCATGGCCTTCTGGCCCGGGGCAGAGAAAGCCCGGTAACGCCCCTTGGAGACCGAAATCGTATCAAACTTCGCCCGCAGCCGCATTTCGAGGCCGCCCTGGGCCCGGTAGTGCTTGCGGTGCGCCAGGCAAGTCAATTCGATGGAGCGGCGCATGTCGCAAGGATTGCAGGCCGAAGTCGCAAGCTGGTAGAGCCGCTCGTGACGACACTCGATGAGAGCGGCGGCAATCAACGTCATGCCTCGGCAAACCAAGTCCACCGGTATCAGGTCCAGGCACTTGCGTTCGTTCGACGGGAGTTGGCGAAAATAGGTGCCCAGCAGATAGGAAAGCGGCGCCGAAGTAGTGACGCCCTCGTTCCAACCGCGGAAGGGCTGATGCGTCGAAGTCTCGGTGATGGAAGGCCGCACCACCGCCACGGGAAGATCGGCCGCGAGCTTGGCAAAGAGCGATTCAGCCAGGCTCTTGGTGAGACAGTAGGTGTTGGGCCAGCCCAGCTCCCTGGCTCGGCGCATCCCGGCTTCTACCATCTGGGTCCGAATCCAGCGGAGGCGATTCTTGCGCACTTGGTGCTCGAGCGAGGTGTCGGTCAGGTCCCGGGCGGTAGTCTTGTCGAGGGCCTGGCGCTTCAGCTCCTCGGTGACCTCGGCGGTCTCAGCCCGGCGCTCAATCTCACGGGTGAGGGCGTGGAGCGACTCACGCTCCCGTTCGGCGTCGAAATCAGGGACGTTATTAGGCGTGTAGTTGGGGCGCAGCTCTTCGGGGACCCGGCCGTCGCGCATACCGACCACATAGCAGGTGGAAAGGTGCAGCAGCCCCGCGTGCTCGCATTCCCGCAGGAAACCGGTCAGGTGAAGGATGCCATCCACGTTGATGGCCAGGGCCGACCGCAGGTCGGGGTTGAAGTCCGTGAGGCCGGCGCTGTTGATGACAAGATCGAGTGTGCGGGCCAGGCGCCTCCGGGTCTCGGGCTCGAGGCCCAGCCCCGGTTGGCTGACATCACCCTCGACGATTTCGACCCGCTTGCGCATGAACTGGGCGAGCTCGCTGCCATGGCGCGCGTGGAGAGCTTCGAACACCGGAGACTCTTCCACGGCTTTCTCGAATCGCCGCAAGGCGGTCGCTGCTCGCTGGGGGCGAATCAGCAGGTAGACCTTGCCAATCTCGGGCAGGTCGCTGAGGAGGTTGGCCAGCCAGACCTTGCCAATAAAACCGGTCGCGCCAACCAGCAGGATATGCCTGCCAGCCAGGGACTTGCGAACCGAAAGCAGTTCGTTTCTTGTGGGACGCTCGAACCGGACAATAGGATGAAGGTTCGAGATTACACGCCTCTCCGTCGGAATGGCAGCGTCCTCCAACGCTTGGGGGCCAGGCGAGAGGTTGAGCTTCCTCGACACCTGGGCCGTGGGTAGCACGCCCTCTCCCCCGAGACCCATGACCCGCCGGAGAACTCCCCAGGGGGGGATTACAGGATCCAAGAGCCGACCGGTCGCAAG
Source organism: Terriglobia bacterium (assembly GCA_050014795.1). Classification (GTDB taxonomy): domain Bacteria; phylum Acidobacteriota; class Terriglobia; order UBA7540; family UBA7540; genus JALHUF01. The sequence continues at coordinate 24,426 of JBEKCQ010000019.1, forward strand.
ACCATCGCGGAATTCCAAGCGGTTAGCCAACACATGCTCCACGCCAAGGTGTTTCGCGAGGGGGCGCACCACGTGATCCAGACCGTGGCTCACCAGGACTACACGCCCCTTGGCAGCCAGCAGCCCCCTGATCTTCTGCGCCGCGCGCTTGCTCAACCGTGGCCTAAGAACGTAGTTGAAGTATTCCTCACCCAGGAGATCCAACCGGTCCTGACTGACACCGCGCAGCAACAGGTGCAGCACCCGGGTGGCAAATACCCGGCTGAACACATAGAGAAAGGGCAGACAGAAACTCAATAGCGCCATCGCGCCGCGCCGCGCCCAGCGCCCCGAGAAACTCTGGGCATTCCAGGTGAAGAAAGCGACGGCCCGCACGGGGCTGTGGCCAACGAGGCTGCCCTCAACGCGCCAAAAGATCGGCCTGGCGGGAGGATCGCTCATCGATGTCTGATGGACACTTGTCTCGCTCAGTGGATTCAACCCTAACTTCAAAGCACCGCCTGAAACTGTTCGAGCAATATTATGCCAACGGTCGGGATGATTCAAGCTTCAGGGCCACGGGGCTCTCGCTTGAGGTAGTTCGAGGACAAGGCAACGTGGTATCAAGTGGTCGGTGGAAGGCCTGAGCCGAAGCCCCCATCCACCACCACCGCGGAGCCGGTCATGAACGAAGCCTCGTCACTCGCCAGGAACACCGCGACGCGGGCAACTTCCTCCGGCCGACCGATCCGCCACAGGGCGTGAAGCTTGCCCGCAGCCCGCCGTGCCGCTGCCGGGTCCGCCTGGGCTTCGAAATATCCCCAAGCCAGGCCCGCGTCAATATAGCCGGGGCAGATGCAATTCACGCGCACACCATCTTTCCCGTGGTCGATCGCCATGGCCTTGGTCAACCCGATGATGGCTGCCTTGGTGGCGCAGTAGCCGGCGCACATGGGCTCCACAAAAAAGCCATTCACCGAGGACAGGTTGATGATGGCGCCCTTCGTCCGGCGCAGGTGAGGCAGGAAGAACTTCGAGCAGAGGAACACGCCCCCGAGATTCACGGCGATCTCGCGGTTCCATTCCTCGACCGTCGTTTCCTCTACGGTTTTGTTGACCTGGATGGCGGCATTGTTGACGAGCACGTGGACCTGGGAGAAGGCCCTCAGCGTCTCGGCGACCAACTTCCGGACAGATTCGGGCTGAGAGACGTCGGTTTCCACCGCGAGTGCTTGACCCCCGGCAGCCTCAATGTGTTTCACCGTTTCAAGGGCGCCCGCGAGGTTGATGTCCGCGACGACCACTCGAGCCCCTTCCTTCGCGAATTCCACGGCCGCGGCCCGCCCGATGCCCGAGCCGGCGCCCGTGACAACCGCAACGCGTTTCTCAAGTCTCATCAGCCTTCCTCCTGTCGAGATGCTGCCCGCCCCCGCTCGCAGAACGTTCCCGAGCCGCCCGGGAAAGACGATTCAGAGTCCGACGATATCGAGCCGACCCCTCCGCAGTCAAGACGACGATGTCCCGCAGAGTATGGCACGTCCCGTCCATTTGCTGGCCGGCGCAGAATCAAGGGCGAGGTTGTTGGTTTGTCCGATGTAGATCTTGCCTTGCGGGTTCAGCAAAACATAGACCGCGTAACCCATAAGCATATATGAGGCTTGGCTCCTCGGCCAGGACTCGAACCTGGAACCCTTCGGTTAACAGCCGAATGCTCTACCATTGAGCTACCGAGGAGTAGACAATGCAGCACGCCTGCCCTCATGGGTCGCGTATAGCGTTTATAGCACAGGCGAGAAATCTCCGTCAACGCGGGAGCTGGTCCGCCTCCCACTTGCCTGATCCTGAACTCACTGTTTCAGAAGGAAGATCCGCGATCCTCTCCCATCCTGTTTCTGAAGAGCTGGCCCAAGGCTGGCCGATCCGCAAGCGCGCCCCCGCACCTTCTTGGGGCTGGGGGATGAGTTTCAAAACCGTTTGCAGGGGAAAACGCAGGTGAGTTAGTCCTTCTTCTCTTCTGCCTTCTTCTCTGGGGTCCCCTCTGTAGCACCCCGGAGGGCATCCTTGAATTCCTTTATGCCCTTCCCCAAACCCTTCCCCAGTTCCGGCAGTTTTCCCGGCCCGAAGACAATCAACACGATCAAGAAAATGAAAAACAGGTGCATCGGTTGGAACAAGCCTTCCACGACAAAACCTCCCGGCATATCTCAGCCTCCCCACCCGGCGGTCAGAACTTGCCGCAGGGCATCCAAGCTATTATAGCGCAGCCACCCTTGAAACCCAATCACCATTTCTGCCTAGAACTGGAAAGGAAGAAATCCTCCAGACCACGGTTGCCTGCGAGCCAGCCGACACTTTAGCAAGGGCAAGTGGCCTCTTGATTCAACCATCCTCTTTTCTGGAGGCCTCGGCTTCAAAGGCAAGGTCCGTCTGCCAGGGCTGCAAGGTGACGCTTCCGGGCTCGATGATCTTTTCCAGTTCCGGGTACCGCGCCAGCAAGGTTTCCGGCACGCGGACGGGTTGGTGGGAGAGCAGGCTGATCAACTGTAGGGCGTTCGCGATAGCTTTACCCTGGAAATGGTTGTTGGTGATGACGTACGTGACGTCCGTTCGCTCGGCGATATTCCTGATCCTCTGCGCCCACGGCTCCAATTCTTCCATGCTGTAGAGATAGTTGTAGCGCTCTTCCGGTCGCTCTTCCGAGCTGAACCAGTGCTCGTAGTTTCGCCCATGCAGCCGGACATAGCCGACCCCGCTTTGCAGGATGGAACGGTCACTCGGCGCGAGCGAACGACCGATGACCGGCTGGTCGATGTTGCAGAAGCCGACGCCCAACCCAGCGAGCAACCGGAAAGTCTCCGGCTCGTTCCAGGAGTTGTGACGCACTTCGAGTACGAGGGGGTACTCCATGAACTCCACCACCAACCCCCCCAGGTACTCACGGTTCTCCTGGGTGTTCTTGAACGACCAGGGAAACTGTAGGAGCAGGGCGGCCAGTCGACCCGCCTCCTGGAGCGGCGCCAAGCCTTCTTTGAAAACCTTCTCTTCCTGGCGATTCGCGTTGCGGTCGTGGGTGAACCGCTGCCAGAGCTTCGCGGTGAATTTGAAGTTAGGGTTCGCGGCGACCTTGCGTACCCAGCCCTTGGCCGTTTGCAGGGTGGGAGGGTGGTAGAAAGTGGTGTTGATTTCGATCGTATCGAAGAAGCGCGCCAGGTAAGCCGCCTCATCGAAGTTAGGCGGCTTCGGACGCGGGTAAACGACACCCTCCCAATCGGCGTAGATCCAACCCGCCGGGCCGACGCGAATTTCGCCGCGACGTTTGTCTGGGCCCATCTTCGCCTTTTCTTCGCCTTCCACTCTACGCTCGGCCTGACTGTTTGTCAAGGGGCGCCCCGGCTCAATCTGGGAGGTTCCACACAGACGGCCCCAACCTGGGCAGGCCGGGTCGCCTGACAAGCGGCGCACTCGATGCCCTGAAGCGGAGTTGACCGCCCCACCCGCGCATCGACTCCACACTATAAACTGGGATAGAATCCTCGGGCGGCACTTATTCCGGGATTTGGCAGGTGATAAATGACCGAATGGAGCGGCCCCCTGAAGATTCGCCCGGCACGGGTGGACGATGCCAAGGAGATCGCACGAATATACAACCAGGGCGTGCAGGATCGCGCGGCCACGTTCGAGAATGCCTACGTCACGCCCGAGGAACGTTATCTGTGGCTGGTGGCGAGGCCGGACAAGTATCCCGTGCTGGTGGCGGAGGTGAAGCACACGCTGATGGGGTGGTCTTCTCTCACACCCTACAGCCCGCGCCACTGCTACGACGGTATCGCCGAACTTTCCATCTACATTGACCGCAGCTTGCGCGGCCACGGCGTGGGCCCAGAACTGATGAAGGCCATGGAGAATGTGGCGCGCGAAAAGCGCTACTACAAACTGGTCGGGCGCGTCATGGCCGACAATCAGCCAGCACGCAAGCTCTGCCAACTGATGGGCTGGAAAGAGGTGGGGATCCACGAAAAGCACGGCAAGCTGGGAAATGATTGGCACGATCTGGTTTTGGTCGAATACTTGATTCCAGAAAACCTGAAATAACTTGGGAGCGCGTGGGGCAGCAGGCGTCCCCGTTCGCGGCGGCCTTGGCCGCCCACGGGAGGACGGGACTGTTCCCTCCCTTGGATGGTTGGAGAATGGTTCGCTTTTCCTCCACATCCCGTATCGGATTAGTCCTCGCTGCGCTGTGGCTGTCGTCGTCGAGCGCCTCAGCCCAGCAGGCACCTCCGCCCCCGCGCGAACGTACCCTGCTGTTCGTGGGCGATGTGATGCTGTCGCGCGGCGTGGGCGCGAAGATGGCGGCAGAGAAAGACTGGACCTATCCCTTTCAGAAAATCGCCTCGACGCTCGCGGGCGCGGATCTAACCTTCGGCAACCTTGAGTGTCCTATCTCAGACGTGGGCCGCGACCGGCACCACCTCTACTCCTTTCGGGCTGACCCGAAAGCCCTCGAGGGGCTGAGATACGCGGGTTTCGATGTGGTGTCGCTCGCCAACAACCACTTGTATGACTGGGGAGCGCCGGCTCTGCTCGATACGCTCCGGCGTCTGCGCGAGGCGGGAATCGTGCCGGTGGGCGCGGGTGCCAACGATCTTGAAGCTCACTATCCCCAATTGATCGACCTCGGGGGAGTGAAACTCGCCTTTCTCGCCTACGTAAACGTCGAACCGAAAGCCGCGATGGCCGCGCCGGATAAACCGGGCGTCGCGTGGCTGGAGCCCGACCGCGTGCTGGCTGACATTCGGTTTGCGCGTCCGCTGGCGGACGTGCTGGTGGTAGCCCTGCATTGGGGGGCCGAGTACACCCCCCAACCGCAACGTAGTCAGGTGGAGCTTGCCCATCAAATGATTGATGCCGGTGCCGACCTCGTCGTGGGCAGCCACCCGCACGCGGTTCAGCCTCTCGAACCGTATCACGGGCGATGGATTGCTTACAGCCTGGGCAATTTCGTCTTCGACCAGAAGGCGCCCGGCACCCACCGCGGGATCATGCTGAAAGTCATCCTCACCGGCAAGCAGATCACTGACGTGACTCCGATCGCCATCACCATTGACGGGACGTTGCAAGCCATCCTCACACCTCCAGAGGAGTTGGCCCAGGAAGCACTGCGCCGCAACCGCAGGTTGAAAACCCAGGCCATCCGTGCCCAATGACCTCAGCGGAGATGCTCGCGCTGAGGATGAATCCCCATCACAGCTAGCCCTTGTTTGGGCGATGGGCTACTATTGACCGGCAAGCGGGCAAAGTGATGTCTCCCACCAAAGCGGCGTTCCTAAAGACAGTGGTGTTCACAATTCTTGCCCCCGGGTTCGTCACGGTGGGTGTGCCTTATCTTCTGCTGGGGCCGCGCGCCGAATTTGAGATTGGACTGCTGAGATTTGTTGGGGTTCCCCCTATTGCTCTCGGCGCTGCGGTCTACCTGTGGTGTGCCTGGAATTTTGTCTTCACCGGCCGCGGGACTCCGGCGCCTATCGACCCTCCCAAGGTGCTCGTGGCGAGAGGCCTGTATCGATTGGTGCGAAATCCCATGTATATCGCGGTGGGATTGGTGCTGGGTGGCGAAGCAATCCTTTTCCAGTCCACCAAGCTTGTAGTGTATGCGCTGCTGGCCTGGCTAGCCTGCCACCTGTTCGTGGTTTTCTACGAAGAGCCAACCTTGAAGAAGAAGTTTGGGGCAGCGTATGACGCGTACTGCCAAGCCGTACCGCGCTGGATGCCGAGATTCACACTTCCTAAAGAAGGGGCTTAGCAGCCCAGCCACTTGAAGAATTCGGGGTGGTAGTTTCGAATGTTCTCGCCCTGCCCCGAATCCCTGCTCCAGGCGCAATAGTATTTTCGCACGGAAGATGCATCGAGGGCTTTGGCATCTGTCTTTGTTGAGGCCTCACAGACCTGTGCCGCCACCGAATCGCTAGATTTGTAAACCTCGATTTCTTCTTGCCTGAGTGGCCTGACTCCGATAGTTCCCACCGCCTTGATCTCCTTGGCTAGAACCTCCAGACGCGGCGGCGATGCACCCGTGACCTCGACCTTGACCCGCGCCCAAACGGGCCCGAGCCGTTCCGCGTCGGCCAGCGCGCCAGGCTGGAATCCGGCGGCGTAGGCGTAGTAGTAGAGGGTCCCCTTCCCGTCCGGAGGCCAGGCAGCAGGGAAAGGAGGTGAGACTCGATAACTCCATCCTATCCAGCTTGGCGAGCCCGGATTGTCAGCGCCAGGGGGCAGCGGCTTCGGGATTTTCTCCCATTCGGCTTTGACCAACTCTTCGACTTTTGCCTGGACTTGCTTCGCGTCCATGGGCGGCCTCCGACCGCTCTTGCCTCCGCAAACGGTGAGCAAAACTGCAACAAGAATCAGCAGGCTCTGTCTCATGGTTTCAACGGGCATTTATTAATTGAATTCCCGGCTTGGTGGAATAGATAACCGTTAGATTTCAGCTGCGGCATCTGTCCTATTTGGCTGGGACACTCTTGAAGGCTCGTTTCCGATTTTGAGAATCTCCCCTTCGACTTGCCGCACCACCTCCTGGGCATAGGGAATAAAGTGGTGCCCGGAGATTAGGATGGTAGCGCCCAACCAGAGCTTCGCGCGATTCATCGAATACCGGGTAATGATTTGAAAGAAGTACTTCCAATACGCTCCCCGGTAGGAAGACCGTAAGCCCTGATGCCAGATCGAACGAAGCATAATCTTGATAATGCTTCCCAGCGAGGGCTGATGGGCAGGCCGCTGGCAGTTTCTGCTCTCCCAATTCCGGAGAGAACGCCACGCGCGTTCGTAGAATTTCCTTGGGTCGTAGATCGAAGCAATTATCTTTTGAAAACCCCTCAGCAGAACTGCGAAGGGCAGAGCCGTATGGAAGTTCGGCGGCGTAGTATCGCTACTGTTGACCCTGGATTCGATCAAGCGCCCCTCTTTCTTCATTCGGTCATGGAGCGCGGTCCGCGGCACCGCATGCAAGAAACTCGTCATGGCCCAGGGGATCGCGGCGCGCTCAATGAAGAGAATCTGCTGCTCGAAGATGTCTTCGGTGTCGGAGTCAAACCCGAGGATAAATGCCGCCGTAACCCAGAGCCCGCTCCGCTGCAGAAGCTGCACGGCATCAATTGGATCCAGGGCCAGGTTCTGGAACTTTTTCGCTTCGGCCAGGGACGCTTTCGAAGGACTTTCAATGCCGAGAAAGACATACAGAAAGTTCGCCTTCACCATAGCCTCAATCAGCGCCGGATGCCGGGCGAGGTCCATCGACGCTTCGGTGTAGAACATCAGCGGGGAACCATGAGCCCGCTGCCACTTTTCCAGCTCCCGGGCCAGCTCGAGAGCAAGCTGGTGATTGCCGATGAAATTGTCATCGACAATAAACACCTGCTTCTTCCATCCCAGACTCAGGAGCGTGTCCAGTTCCGCCAGCATTTGCTGGGGGTGCTTGGTGCGAGGCTTTCGTCCGTAAAGCACGATGATGTCACAGAACTCACATTGAAACGGACAGCCACGGGAGAACTGAATCGGCATGGAGGCATAGCAGTGAGTTTTCAAAAGGTCGAATCTTGCTACGGGCGTCCTGGTAACGTCGGGCCTCTGTTCGATCTCATAAAGTCTTTTCGCCATCCCGTCTTCAAGGTCTTTTGCGATCTGGTGAAACACCTCATCCGGTTCGCCCACCACGACATGATCCGCCAACTTCAGCATTTCGTCCGGCTCGACACTCGCGTAGGGTCCGCCCACGATCGTACGCCGCCCCAGGCGACGGGCGCGGGTAAGAACCTCCTCAAGCCCTTCTTTCTGGACTCGCATGGCGCTGAGCATGACGAGATCCGCCCAGAGTATGTCGGCATCACCAAGGTCTTCCACTGCCTGGTCAATCAGGCGCACGGTCCATTCCTTGGGACACAAGGCGGCCACCGTGATGAGTCCCAGCGGCGGCATGACGGCCTTTTCCGGGAGGACCTGGATCATGCCCGTGAAGGTCCAAAACGAAGTTGGGATCTTGGGCCAGACCATGAGTGCCTTGATTCGTTTGCCGAGGGGGGGGAAAGCAGGCAGAGTCTCAAGCTGCGAGGAAGATTCGGGGTTCACAGGTGACCGCTCCAATGGTTCGTGAAGTTTGGGCATCCCTAATAGGCCCCGCTGAATGAGGTATTATCCTCATTCCTGGCTAAGCAGGAATTTCCTATTTCAACTCTACCTTCGCCCAAAAGCATACGCCAGCGGTAGGCAAAACTGCAGCAAGGATAATTGGGCTCTGTCTCATAATTCCAACTCGAAGGCGTGAGTCCGAGCCGGCTCCCGGCAGTACTCGACAGACGCCCTCCAGCAGGGCGGACACACCCCGCTGCTGCTCCAGGATTCTGCCCGCTGAACCATCGAGGGCATACGATCATTTCTGCGATGCCACGCTCGTCAAATGTCAAGGAGTTGCTCCAAGTCAGTGAAATCGTCGGTTCCTTTTTGCCGATCATGGCAGATTTTGATCAGGAGCTTCCGGAATTCGTCGTCGGGTTGTGTCGCATTATCAGGTGTGAAGACCTGAAACCACTGACTTCCGTACCAAGCCTCTACACGCAAGCCTTCCTCGAGGTCACGATTCCTGTAGATGGCTGCTTTCTTGACATCGATGTTGTCCCCGTTTGAGAGAATGCTGGCCACCTTCCGTGGAGATGGCGGCGCAGTCGTTCGGGACTGCGAAACGTAGAAACTTCTCCCGGCTCTGCTCCCGACGAAACGCCAGCCGGGAATTCCGTAATCGTTCGTGTAAGGTCCGTTGTCAGTAATCCTGAAGTCCGGATCGCGCAGGACCTGAGCAAACCTTCTCGCTACCAGGTGTTCCCAGGCCATTGCAACCACCCCCTTGTGGGTCTCACTGCGCCTTGCTGCCGGGGTCCGAACAACTTTAGAGTGTTTCGCAGGATGGCGCAGACCTTCCTAGGTCTGCGGTCGATAAGGGTTGCCGCTGGACCTTCGCAGATCCCAAGGGTTTGCGCCAGCCGCGTCAGCAATCCAAAATCCAAAATCAAAAATCCAAAATCGTCATTCCGTGCCAGCTACCTTCTCCAACTCCCCGCCCGTGGTTGCCGCCACATCTTCGTGCAGCGAATTCCCGTGCGCGTCCATGGTGACGATGGCGAGGAAGTCGTGCGCCTCGTAGTGCCACATGGCCTCCGGGACGCCGAGTTCGAGCAGATCCACGCCGGTGACTTTGGGCAGGCAGCGCGCATAGAACTGCGCGGCGCCGCCGATGGCGTGGAGATAGACGGCGCCACATTCCTTCAGAGCGGCCAGAGTCTTCTTCCCCATGCCGCCCTTGCCCATTACCGCGCGAATGCCGAAGCGCTTGATGATGTCGGCTTCGTAAGGTTCCTCGCGGATGCTGGTGGTAGGACCAGCGGCGACCACGCGCCACTTCTCGCCCTCTTTCAACATCACTGGCCCGCAGTGGTA